>CALBJK010000239.1 GCA_937892695.1 uncultured Prevotella sp. | reverse complement strand
CGCTTCAACGACCCCAACGATGCAACCGGAGCTTTGTACGACTATCAGTTCGGCGATATCGGAACAGACCAGTACATATACAACGGCCTTGTTATGACCAGTGTCGGTTCGCCGGGCATCACATGGGAAGTGGCGAAGAAACACGATGTCGGTATCGACTTCTATCTTTTCGGCAACAAGCTTAGCGGTACTATCGACTACTTCCACGAACAGCGTGACGGCATCTACATGCAGCGCAACTATCTGCCGCAGAGCATCGGTCTGACCAACTCTTCTGCGCCAGCGTCCAATGTCGGTTCGGTTAAGTCGGAAGGTGTGGACGGTAATGTAGCTTTCAACCAGAAGATAGGACAGGTCAACTTCACACTGCGTGGCAACTTCACCTACAGTAAGAACACGATTCTCGAATATGACGAGGCCTACAGCCATTACGGCTATACGAAACAGGCCGGATTCCGTGTCGACCAGGCACGCGGACTCATCGCCGAAGGACTCTTCACCGACTATGACGACATACGCCATCACGCCGACCAGTCGTCACTGAGCAACATCCAGATTGCTCCGGGCGACATCAAATATAAGGACGTGAACGGTGACGGAAAGATAACCAACGACGACATCGTGCCTATCGGTTCGACAACAAAGCCTAACTTCATCTACGGTTTCGGTCTGTCAGCTGTGTGGAAAGGTTTCGACTTCAACGTCCTGTTCCAAGGCGTAGGAAAAAGCTCGTTCTTCATCGACGGCTTCACGGTCTATCCATTCAGCCACGAGGCATGGGGCAATATCCTCACCGACGTGAAAGGCAACTACTGGTCAGAGGGCGTAAACGAAGATCCCCACGCCAAGTATCCGCGTCTGACCTACGGCAACAATTCGAACAACAACCGAGCTTCTACCTACTGGCTGCGTGACGGTTCTTACATGAGACTAAAGAACCTCGAAGTAGGTTATACTCTGCCTACCAAGCTCGTAAGCTCCCTCATGATTGAGAAGATAAGAGTATACTTCATGGGTACAAACCTCTTTACCTTCTCTGACTTCAAGCTATGGGATCCCGAACTCGGAAGCTCTAACGGACAGCAGTATCCGCTGTCGCGCACGTTCACTCTCGGTCTGACCGTGAGCCTGTAAAACGTAACCATTATTACCTTTAAACAAAAGAAAACAATGAAAAGACGAATATACAGAATACTCGGAATGGCAGCAGTGGCAGGAATGACTCTGGCCACAATGTCGTGTACCGACTATCTTGAGACCGACAAATACTTCAAGGATATGCAGTCGATAGAACATGTCTTTGAAAACAAGGACAATACAAACCAGTTTCTGGCCTACGTCTACAGCCGTCTGCAGGGCGACAACGTAGAGATAGGACACAGCGACATCTGTCCTACAAACTTCTGTGATGACCAGACCTTTAACGAGGGCGACAACGGCCAACGCTATCGCCAGTTCAAACTAGGCGAATACGGTCCGGGCTACAACCTTTACAACACCTGGTACCAGCAGGCATGGCCGTGGTCGTATGCGGCAATACGTCAGGCCTCAATCTTTATCGACAACATTCATCCTACAGAAGACATACCAGAAGCCGAAGCTACTGACCTTCGCGGTCAGGCACGCTTCCTGCGCGCCTACTTCTACTGGTTGCTTATAAAGAAATACGGTCCTGTACCCTTGATGCCGGAAAGCGGTGCCGACTACACCAAATCGTACGACGAATTGTCGTTTCCTCGTAACACATACGACGAGTGTGTTGAGTTCATCGACAAGGAGATGAAAAAGGCGGCTACAGAACTGCCCATGACCCGTGACAACATGTCGATAGCCCGTCCTACCAAAGGCGCGGCTCTGGCCGTGCGTGCCAAGGTTTTGACCTACGCCGCCAGTCCGCTGTACAACGGAAACACGGAATTTGCTGATTTCAAAGACAAGAACGGTCGCCAGCTCATTTCCCAAACCTACGATGAGAGCAAATGGGCGAAAGCTGCCGCTGCGTGCCGCGACCTCATAGAATACTCTGAGGCTAACAAGGTGTACCGTATTTATACAGCATCGCGAAGAACATCAGCCAACGACGAAGCCCGCCCCGTGACTATCACGCCGCCTACATGCGAGCCTTATTCGAGCCGCAACTTCCCTGACGGATGGGCAGACATTGACCCGTTCGAATCGTACCGTTCGGTGTTCAACGGCGAACTGCTGGCTACGGAAAACCCCGAAGTGATATTCACTAGAGGCAAAAACGCAGACAACACCGACAGCAAGACTGCTTACGGTATAAGCGACCTTGTCGCCCACCAGCTGCCTACGTCGCTTGGAGGATACAACATCCACGGTGTCACCCAGAAACAGTGTGATGCCTACGCTATGGCCGACGGATCGCCCTACGACCGCAGCAAGCTCGAAGAGTGGTACGAAGGGCAGGAGTTTACTACCGCAACCAACGGCAACCTCCATCCCTACGACCATCTGCGCAACAACGGCGTGTGGCTCGGCTATGCCAACCGTGAACCTCGTTTCTACGCTTCGGTGGCTTACAGCGGCTCTGTATGGAACGGACTCAGCTCGAAAGACCTCATCTACCGCAACCTGCAGATCTTCTACTATCGCGGTGAGGCTGACGGACGTGTCAACGCCAACGAGCGTTGGTGTAATACCGGCATAGGAGTGATGAAATATGTTCATCCCGACGATTCGTGGAGAGGTACAGATGCGACCATCCGTATGAAGCTGGAACCGACTCTGCGCTACGCCGACATCCTGCTTCTCTATGCCGAAGCGCTCAACAATCTGACCGCCACCTACGAAATTCCTTCATGGGACGGCAGCAAGACCTATTCTATAAGTCGTGACGTAAAAGAAATGCACCGTGTAGTGATGCCGATAAGGATGCGTGCCGGTGTGCCCGACTATTCTGACGATGTCTACGCCAATCAGAAAAAGTTCTTCGAGGCCATCGTTCACGAACGCCAGATAGAGTTCTTCGGCGAGAACCAACGCTACTTTGACATACGCCGTTGGAAGATTGCCCCAGAGAATGAGAGCGAACAGATATACGGCTGCAACACGCTGATGAACAAAGAACACGCCCATGAGTTCTACCAGAAGGTGCGCGTTCCTAACCTGCAGACTTCGTTCTCGCGCAAGCAGTATTTCTGGCCTATCACCTATGACGAGCTGAAGCGCAACAAGAACATGACCCAGGCTCCCGGATGGCAGGATTATGATTGATATGTAATCGTTAATAATGAAAATAATAAAGTAAGCAAAGGACTCTATCCGCTAATTATGATAGAGAACCTGCTTACTTAACAAAAGAATATAAAGATGAAAAATAAAGCTATATTATTTGCCACACTGGCTGCCGTATGCTTCGGACTGTCATCGTGTAACGACGAATGGGAAGACGAGCTATACACCCAGATGGTGTCGTTCAAGGCTCCGAACGGCGGCAACGATGTCTACGACATTCACATAAGATACCAAGAGGATGGGTCGGGTGTGTACCAGCTACCGGTAATCATCAGCGGAACTACCGACAACGCGGCAGACCGAGACATTAAAATCGGTGTGTCTCCCGACACAGTGAAATTTCTCAACCAAGAGAAATTCCCCACCACGCGTCCTGACCTGTGGTTCAAACAGCTGCCCGAACAGTATTACTCGTTCCCCACGACCGTGTGCCACATACCGGCCGGGAAGAACACCGAAAACTTCCAGATTGACTTTAACCTGAAAGGACTCGACCTGAGCGAGAAGTGGCTTCTGCCCATGACTGTACTCGAAGACCCTTCATACAGACTGAACTATCGTAAAGGCCGCTGCCGTGCTTTGCTTAACATCAACCTTTTCAACGACTATTCGGGAACATACTCTGCTACCGGAATGAACATTTACATTGACGGAACCAACACCGACCCGGCTGTCGTAGATACTCGTGTGGCCAAAGTTGTCGATGCTAATACTATCTTCTTCTATGCCGGATCGGTATGGGAAGAGGATGAGAGTCGCGCAAAATATAAAGTGAATGTAAGGTTTGATAAAGGAGAAAAGAATGAACGAGGTGCGATTAAAGGCAATGTCACCCTTTATGCCGGCAATCCTGATGACCCGACATCTATCGAGTCGGTGCCCGAAAACTGCTACTACGTGTATGAGGTGAAACCTCACACCACACAGCCTTATATCGAACGCAGACTTACGACACTGTATCTCGATTACTATTACACTGACATCACGTCAGACCCAAAAGCCCCGATGCGCTATCACGTACAGGGTACAATGACAATGGAACGCCAGTACGACACCCGCATACCTGACGAAGACCAGGCCATACTTTGGTAATGCACCGCACATACGAATAAAGATTTCAAATTAGCAAATTCTTTATTTGCATAATTGCGGTTAAAAGGAATACATAAAAAATCCCCAGCCAATTTAATTGTTGGCTGGGGATTTATGTCTTACACCAAATCTTCCTATTCAAGATGTAGATTACATTAGAAAGTATTTATGTTGCCATAACATTAAGAAAACATCTCTCCGCTCCGAATGTGAGGATGTGGTATGAAGCGGAAAGCAAACCTTTTACAAAGGTTGGAATGTACCATTGTTACGACATATTATCCGACGTGATGCGCTGCACGAGGTCGAACACTGCTACATAGACGAGAGTTAGAGCGGAGACGGCAATTATCTGCACAGACACGTTGCCGAGGTCGATTGAGGAGAGTGAGGCGGCAGTCGAAGCTACGGTATTTGTCAGACAGCGGCGGAAGGTATCATGGAAAATGTAATAGGCGGTAAGCCCTACGCCCGCAGATGCGCATACAGTGGTCCATACGCGCCCTGCTTTGACTGCAGCCCCGGTTATGGGCATACTCTGCATCACCCTGTCGGAGAAACCTTCGTCGGGCACCGGTGGCTGGTGGCATTCGTCGAAGAATTGCGCCACAAGCCGTGCATCGTCATCTCCCAAAGATGTGAAAGCTTTTTGGCCGTTTATACGGATTGGCCGAGCCGGTTTATGTTTGTTATTGTTTTCTTGCATATCCGTTCTGTTTCAAATATTTGGCGAGTCGCTTCTTCCCTCTGAATAGGTGTGACTTGACCGTTCCCTCTGTCATACCTGTTATGTGGGCAATCTCCTTGATGGAGTAGCCGTCGATGAGCTGGAGCGTCACACTCACGCGCTCTTTCTCGCCGAGTAGGGCGAGGGCATCGTAGATGTCAAGCCGCAGTGAGGTGTCGGTCTTTTCCGCGTTGTGGTACGCGACACTGACGGTGTTGATGTCGTCGGACGGTCGGTTGCGCCTCACGTAGTCTAAGAACACGTTGTAGGCGATGCGGTACAGCCATGTGGAGAAAGACGACGAGATTCGGAACTGGCCTATATGGGTGTAGGCTTTAATGAAGGTGTCCTGGGCCAGGTCGTCGCTCAGCTGTCTGTCGCCTATAGTCTGGTTGAGGAAGAACCTCCTCACGGACGACTGGTATTTGCCGACAAGCAGTCCGAAAGCATGCTTGTCGCCGAACACAGTCGTCCGTGTGACGAGTAATATGTCGTTGAGGTCTTTCACTCTTGTTACAATGTCTCGTGTCTGTCTGTTAGCGGTCAACGGCCGGTTTGAGTATCTTGGTTTGTCTGTGAGTTGGAGTCGCTGTCGGTCTGGCCTTTTCCGTCTTGGGTACTGTATGTCGTTCCCGAGTAGAAATCGCGATATACGGGCCGCTTACGTCTGAAAAACCTGCCGCCATTCGCCGAGTAACCAATGGCCATCTGTCCCAGTCCGCAGAACAGCACCAGTGCACCCACGCCCGACAGGGATAAGGCATCCCAGAAGGCGAACATCACCATCAGTCCCAGTCCGATAAAGGCGTTGCGTATGCCGCTTCGCCACATCTGTTCGTCGCCTTCCATTGGTTGTGGCTCGGATCGTATTGCTTCGGCCTCTTGTGGTCCGTTGCCCATTTCCATAGCTTTTTCGGCCAGGCGTACACGGTCGTTGTGGCGACGTATGAGATAGCGTATCAGCACTATGACGACAATGAGCGGCAGAAAGAATATCGTGAGCATGACGAGCGTTATGAAGATAGCGACGAGTACACCGCCGATGCTTCCTGCTGTCCACAGAGCGTCGTAGAAAGAAATTGGGTCGCCATAGTTGGAGGGGTTGAATACATCGTGGCTTTGTTGGTTCATACTCTCGTCGGTTTGAGCGGGTGTTTGGGCTGAAGCCGATGTGGTGTCAGAGAATGCTTCCAAGGCAGCTGTATCTTTCTTTATAGCTGCTTCTGTCTTGGGATGGTTACTGTGGGATGAACGTGCTGTAGCCTCTGTGGCGGCTGTGCCAAGTAGCAACAGCAGTGCAAGTAGTAAATGTTTCATGTTCTGTTTGCATTAATGTTGTTTCTTACTTGTTTGTTATTTCTGTTGTAATGACGCATACAATGGGTACAAAGTTGCAAAGGAACGATTTTTTTTATACTTTTGCAAACATAACAAGCAATGACTTTACGACAATGACACTGCCAGACGATTTCATCACATCTACGCGCCGCCTGATGGGCGACAGCCTGTTTGACACTTTAGTCTGCGGGCTGGAGGCGCAGCCCATTGTGAGCATAAGGCTCAACGGCCTGAAGTGTGACCCGGAGCATACGGCTGTGAGCGGAGGAGGGCGCGTCGTGCCATGGTGCCGGGAGGGCCGCTATCTGGACATCCGTCCCAATTTCACGTTCGATCCTTTGCTTCACGCTGGGGTGTACTATGTCCAGGAGGCCTCGTCGATGTTCGTGAGCCATGTCGTGAGGAGCGTCGTAGACCATCCGGTGACGATGCTCGACCTGTGTGCCGCGCCTGGCGGTAAGTCGATTGCCGTGCGCGAGGCCCTTCCTTCTGGCAGTCTGCTTATAAGTAACGAACCCATACGCAACCGTGCCAATATACTTGCCGAGAACCTGCAGAAACAGGGACACCGCGACGTTATCGTGACAAACAACTATCCACGCGACTTCCGTCGCTCGGGAGTGACGTTCGACGTGGTTCTGGCCGATGTGCCGTGTTCGGGCGAAGGCATGTTCCGTAAGGACGATGGAGCTGTGGCCGACTGGAGCATGAAGAAGGTAGAGGCGTGCAGCCAGCTTCAGCGCGACATTGTTTCAGACATCTGGCCCTGTCTGCGTCCGGGCGGATACCTTATATATTCTACGTGCACGTTCAACAGTCTCGAAGACGAACAGAATGTGGAGTGGATAGTCAGGACGCTCGGCGCAACGCTGATTGACGTGTCTGCAGAAAAGTCGTGGAACATCACCCCTGCGCTTGGCTGCGACATTCCGGCCTACCGGTTTCTGCCCGGCAAGACCGAAGGCGAAGGACTGTTCATGGCCGTGCTCAGGAAGAACGGAACCGCAGAAGCCACCACTGTCTCAAAGCCAGAAAACAAAAAACGTAAGGAACGTAAACAGTTCAAGGAGGATATTCCAGCAATCGAAATTCCTCTGAACGATTCTGCCAGATATGTCCTGCGCCGTAAGGACGATGTCACCAGGGCTGTACCCCGGGCATGGGCAGCCGTGTATGACGCTGTTTCCAAGAGTCTGAACGTGCTCCATGCCGGGGTGGAACTCTACCGGGAAAAGGGACACAATATGCTTCCCTGCCAGTCGCTTGCGTTGTCGGCGGAGACAGACCTCAGCCGGTTTGTGTGCCGTGAGACCGACTACGCCACGGCCATAGCCTACCTGCGCAACGAGGCGGTACGGTTGCCCGAAGACACCCCACGCGGAATAGTGCTGCTCACGTGGATGGGTCATCCTCTCGGTTTCGTCAAGAATCTCGGCAACAGGGCCAACAACCTTTATCCGACTGAATGGAAGATAAAAAGCACCCATGCACCCCAGACACCGGAACAGATAATCATAGAACCCACAATAGGAAAATGAAACAATATCTTGACCTGCTCGACCGCATACTGACGGAAGGGCATAAGAAGACCGACCGTACAGGAACAGGCACTCTCAGCGTGTTCGGAAACCAGATGAGGTTCAACCTCGAAGACGGTTTCCCCTTGCTCACTACAAAGAAACTGCATCTTAAATCGATAATCTACGAACTGCTGTGGTTCCTTCGTGGCGACACCAACGTGAAGTTTCTCCAAGAACACGGTGTTAGGATATGGAACGAATGGGCCGATGAGAACGGCGACCTCGGACCGGTTTACGGCCATCAGTGGCGGTCGTGGCCCGACGGCAAGGGCGGAACCATCGACCAGATAAAGAACGTCGTAAAGACGATAAGGACTAATCCAGACTCGCGTCGCATGATTGTCACGGCATGGAATCCCGCCGAAATCGACGACATGGCTCTTCCCCCATGCCATTGTCTGTTCCAGTTCTATGTAGCCGACGGACGGCTCTCGCTTCAGCTCTACCAGCGGTCGGCCGACACGTTTTTGGGTATGCCGTTCAACATAGCTTCCTATTCCCTGCTCCTTATGATGACGGCTCAGGTGACGGGGCTGCGGTGCGGCGACTTCGTCTACACCACCGGGGACACCCATCTTTACCTGAATCATCTCGACCAGGCTCGGCTTCAGCTCACACGCACACCCAGAAAGCTGCCCGTAATGAAGATAAATCCCGACGTGAAGTGCCTTCTCGGCTTCCATTATGAAGATTTTGAACTGTGCGATTACAATCCATATCCGCACATCGATGCAAAGGTGAGCGTCTGAGCGTCACCTTTTATAATATAATAGGTCTGAAGAATTTCTGATAATGAGAATATCCATCATCGCCGCCGTGGCGCGCAACCGGGCCATCGGTAAGGACAACAAACTGATATACTGGTTGCCCAACGATCTGAAACGGTTCAAGGCACTCACCACCGGCCACACCATCATTATGGGTCGTCGAACGTTTGAGTCGCTGCCCAAAGGGGCATTGCCCAACCGCCGCAACATAGTGTTGAGCCGGAGTAGCAAGGTGTTTCCTAAGTGTGAATGCTTCGCTTCTTTAGACGAGGCTCTGCGCCACTGCGCATCGGACGAAGATGTCTACATCATAGGCGGTGCGAGCGTCTACCGTCAGGCCATGCCCATAGCCGACCGGCTCTGTCTTACCGAGATAGCCGACACGCCCGACGTTGCCGACACGTTCTTCCCTTCCTACTCGGACGGATGGAAAGAAATATCTCGCGAACACCACGAAAAAGACGACCGGCACAGTCAGGATTACGACTTTGTAGACTATGAACGGACAAATGTCTGAACATAACATTCTGGACACAAACCACAACTTTTTGTGCCGTTACCGTTGCTATTGGCAACAGTAACGGCACAAAACATGGTCACGTATAGCGTGTATTCCGAAATATGAAGATTCTTGTCATAGAAGACGATGCCGACCTGCGCGAGATTATCGTCAAGTCGCTGCAGAAAGAACGTTACCTTGTAGAGACAGCGGCCGACTGTGCCGTGGCAAGGACCAAGATCTTTGCATACGAATACGACTGCCTGCTACTCGACATCATGCTCCCCGACGGCAGCGGACTCGACATCCTGCGCGACATGGCGACGCGGGGACGGAAGATGAACGTCATCATTCTTTCGGCAAAAGACTCTATCGAAGATAAGGTGAACGGTCTCGACCTCGGGGCCGACGACTATCTGGCCAAGCCTTTCCATCTGGCCGAACTCTTGGCGCGGATAAAGAGCGTGATACGCCGTGGACATCATGGAGGAGAGTCGTTTGTCGAGGCGGGCAATGTAAGGATTTGTCCTGACACGTTTGCCGTAGTGGTGGCAGGCAGACCCCTGGAGCTAGGCCGCAAGGAGTATGACATACTGCTCTACTTTGCCAACCGTGCCGGACGGCTTGTCGACAAGCAGACTCTCGCTGAGGCCATCTGGGGCGACTATGCCGACGTGGCCGACAACTTCGACTTTGTGTATGCGCAGATGAAGAATCTGCGTAAAAGGCTTAAGGCAGCCGGTGCCGACATTGAGATAAAGACCGTCTACGGATACGGCTACAAACTGGTAAGACTGTGAAGCTTGTCAATTACATAACCCTTAGACTGTCGCTTCTGGCAGCGGTGGTGCTGGCTTTCTGGTCGGTGCTGTTCTATTTGGCCATTATCGAGGAAATAAACGACGAGACCGACGACTCGCTCGAAGATTATGCCGAGCTGGTAATACGTCGCTCGCTGGCCGGCGAGCCATTGCCGTCAGAGGATAGTGGATCTAACAACCAGTATTTCCTTCACAGAGTGTCGGCGGAATATGCCCGCAGCCATTCGAATGTGAGATACTCCGACCGTGATGTCTTCATAAAGGAAAAGAACGAGTACGAACCAGCACGTGTCGTGTCGTACATATATAAAGACGGTCACGGCAGGTTCTTCGAAATCGAAGTATCCATTCCTTCAATTGACAAGCAGGACCTGAAGATGGCTATCTTCTACTGGCTGTTGTTTCTCTATGTGGCTATCATGTCGGGCATCGTTGTGGTTAACAGCCGGTCGGTGCGCCGCAGCATGAAGCCCTTGTCACAGCTGCTCGAATGGATAGAAAACTACAGACTGGGACGCGGTGGCAAGCCGTTGCACGTCGATACCAATGTAGATGAGTTCAGACGTTTGGGTGATGTTCTCGAAAAGTCGACCAGAAGAAGCGAAAATCTTTATGAACAGCAGAAACTCTTTATCGGCAATGCTTCTCACGAGATGCAGACTCCGCTGGCCATCTGCCAGAACCGGCTCGAAATGTTGCTCGACGACAACGGTTTGGACGAATGCCAGATAGGGGAAATAATAAAGGCGATAGGCACACTGAAAAGTCTTTCCCGGCTAAACAGGTCGCTGCTGATGCTGTGCAAGATTGACAACGGACAGTTTGCCGAGACTTGTCCTGCCGATTTCGGCGAAATGGTAAGTCGTATGTTACCGGAGTATGAAGCGGTGTTTGCAGGAAAACATATTACTGTCGGATTGAAGGCGGAACCTTTCACAATGATAGTAGAGATGAATCCTCAGCTGTCGGAGATGCTCGTGAGCAATCTGTTGAAAAATGCTTTCGTTCATAATATAGACGGAGGAAGCGTGGATGTGATCGTGACAGACAAAGCCTTTTCAGTCGCTAATACGGGGCATGACGGGCCGCTTGATAAAGAAAAGGTTTTCGCCCGATTCTACCATACGCCCGGGAAAAGCGGGTCTTCCGGATTGGGACTGGCTCTTGTCAAATCGATTTGCAGACGTTACGGACTGCATGTCGATTACCGGTTTTATGAAGGAAAGCATGTCTTTACAGTCTCGGAAAAATCAAAGTAATTGATTCAAATCAAGAATACAAGGCTTAAATGAAATTATTTCGTAATTCTGTTTGCGCAAACAGCAGAAAAGAATTACCTTTGCAACGTCAAAAGGTTAATAGATTGTTTAGGTTAGTAATAGATTTAGGTTTTTAGTTATTAGGTTTAAGGTAAATTGAACGATTGTTTAACAGGTAACGATAGGAGGCCGTGAGGTTTTCAATCGTTTTTTTTTTTGCAAATAATTTTCATAAGCATGATAGTAAGGTCGTTGTTCGTAATTGGCAACGACTTTTTTATTGTCTGTGCTTGGTATGGTTGAAGTGATTTGTAAGGATGAAGAGTTTATAGAACCCACATTAATAGAAAAACGCTAAATAGTTTGATTTTGACTACTTAGCGTTAACGTTATGTACTTCCACCGGGAATCGAACCCGGATCAAAGGTTTAGGAAACCTCCGTTCTA
>CALBJK010000238.1 GCA_937892695.1 uncultured Prevotella sp. | reverse complement strand
ATTACTTGAACTGGTTCAAGGCTTATCAGACTGTACTGAAGCAAAGCCAAAACCAAGCCGAAGAGATGCTATGTCTGGCTATGACCTATAATTGGGGTAAGTTTGCAACGCATTAATTAACTAGAGCCTTTATGATATGAACGCCACCCCATCCGTAGGGACACACGGCCCGTGTGTCCGTAAACATTGTATGTAGCATATCAAAGTAGGTGTATAATATTTTAAACACTTAAAGGAAATTTGTACATGGTATGTGGGCGGACGCACGGGCCGTGCGTACCCTACATTTTTTCGCAATTAAACACTATATATTAACATCCCCTTTTTCAGCTTCACAGCCCGATTTTGCCGTTTCGCACGCTATTTTTACCTCTTCACATACTTTTCAGTTGCGTATGAACATTTTTGTGTTTAACTTTGCATCAACATAATTACTGCAGTTTATGTTATACAAAACAAAAGTTTAATGATAAAATAAAAGAATGAATTACCTAAAGCTATTGATGCTTGTAATGGCGAGCATTTTGTTCTGTTCATGTCAGGACACAGATCTTACCGAATCTGTTACAGAAGATGTGGCCCAGACCACTAATGATGAAGGCTTGTCTTTCTTGACATTCCCTTCTAAAGATGCGTTGAAAGAGACTGTAGACTTGATGAAGTCAGGTTACAGTACTACTAGAGCTTTATCCTTAAAAGCAATAGGAACACGTTCTGCAATTGGAAGTATGGTTCCAGTTTCTCAACTTCAGAACTTTGAATCATTATATGATGCTAATAAGAAAAAGTGTTTAGCGTCTCTGACTCCGGAGCAGTTGGATTCTGTTCAAAACGATGAAGACGATTTGGAATACTGCTTGTCCGATTCAGTTATAGCAGATGCTGAATTGGCCAAGCTTTTGAACGCTTCACGTGAGATACAAGTCGCTGATACGGTTTATAAATTTTTCCCAAATTGCGTTGCTTATACACCGGCAAATAATGTATCAAAATTAAGAGAGTTTGATGCATCAAAATTACAACAAAGTTCTTCAAGCCTTCAAGGAGGTATGGTACAGGAGGTTGAAAAAGGAGTTTATGTATTAATAAATCCATTTGGGCCACAACCTACTACCCCGCAAAAGCCAAAGGTTGATGACGGGGACACAAACTATGAAATTAATAATTCACTTACGTTAAAGGATGGAACTTATATTCCAGCATCATCCGTCAGAAATATCAATTATGATACTGAAAATGACGCCGGATGGTTCCATAAACTTTGGAATGGAATGTGGGGTAGAAATGTTATCGCAATCAATAAGTTTAGTAAAAATAGAAAGTTACGTCTTGGCTTCTATGATGAAAATTATATTATTTATGCTAACATCGGTGTACTAATGAAAATGCAAAAGAAAGTTTGCGGTATATGGTGGAACTGTAAGGCCGAGGATATAAGAGTCGGATGGAATGGAATTGAACTTGTTGAAGAATACGAAAAGCCGATTGTCTCTTACATTGCATCAGGAATAAGTCAAAGCAAGGTGCCAGTTCAAGGAATGCCTGATTTTATGAAGCATAATTTCCCTTTTAAAAACGAGGAATCTATCTTACTAAAAGTTCCATTTGTTGATTACAATGTTAAAGTTAAAAACATCAACGCGTTTATTAGAAATCAGATTGACAAGTTGAGCAAAACAATGCCTCAAGCACTTAGCAATATGATTAATAAGACTCCTGAAAGGGATAGAGGATTGTTTTCTTATAACGATAAACTTCTTTATTGTCTTATTGCAAGGGATGAAGAAGGAGGCAAAAATAAAAGGACATTTGAAAAGAAGTTCTATAAGGAAGTAAAACTAGGATTTTTGTTAAACTTTGGATGGGGTATTGGCTCTTCTTCGTCTTCTTTTCCTACTATTTCATTAAATCTTGGCCGTTGGAAAAGTGTCCATTTGGGACGTGGCGTTGTTTACGGTGCTGTCAAATATAAAGGTAGATGGCTTGGCGCACGAATTGTAAAAGAAAGTAACGATTAAAACTTTGTTCAGTAGTGTAAACATTTACACTACTGAACTATAATTTTGCATAAATGAGAATAATATTATTTATCTTTTCCGTTTTGTTTGCCATGCAAGCATCGGCGCAACGTAAGTTTCATTTTGACATAGACTATCAGTACAGTCTTGGACTGTACGAGCACAATAAGTTTACTTCTTGGTCTCGTAAAGATTTCAGTATGAGCGGACACACCATTCATCTGGCTGGAAGGTATGATATAACGCCGAAATTTTCCGTCGGGTTGGGAACGGGTATTGATGTTCCACTCAACCCAGATGGCGGTTGGATGCTTCCTGTTTATGCGACTGTAAGGTATAAGCCGTTGGTTAGTGCGCGTGGATTTTATACATTTGCAGATTTGGGTTGCGGTTTTATCCCAAAAACAGAAGAATATGATTATAATGTATTTAAAGGAGGTATTGCAAATCTTGGAGCAGGTTATACATGGTACATGTCAAAGAATTTCGGTCTGAATTTTAAGGTTGGATATGGTCTTATGTTTTATAAAGGTGTAGCTCAATTTTTCTTGGATGACAATTGGCTAAGCGACTTTACCATGATTGAATGGGAAGAGAAATTTTACTCCTTCCGTCATTCTGTTATTTTCAGCATGGGGTTGACGTTCTGAGTTAGTGAAGTCTCTACGTGATGGTGACAATCTTATTTCATACTGTAAGATGTAATTGCTCGTCGGTTTTTATTAACTTTGCAGCCGAATAGCAGGTAAAAATGTTTAAGAAACTGAAGCGTATAGTCGGTTATTGGATATTGTTCACGTTCATCACTTTCTTCTTGTATGACGTGATGTGGATATTCATCGACTTTAAAAATTTCAAGCAGAGCGTTCTGGACATTGACGAAGAACTGATTATTGACCTCTTCTATTGCGCAGTCTTTTCGCTTACCAGTCTGCTCATAAGCATAGCATTCATAGACCGGAACGATTTCTCTGTAAAGAGAGAGTCGTTCAGGCATCCGTGGCATCTGTGGGCGGTGGTTCTGACGCTGAACATACTGATTGCGTTTGTATGCGAAACACTGAGTAACATTTTTATTTACACCGATTCGTCCCGCGATGCGATAATAAGTTCAGCCTACAACCTGTGTCTTATATCGAGTCTTTTGTCGTTCATAATGTCGTCACAGTACTATTGCCGGCTGATAATCAGGCAGAACGATGAGCGGACGGCTATGCAGAAACTGATTCTGAAGAGTCAGCTCGACCCTCATTTCGTAATCAACTGTCTCGACTCGCTGGCCTATCTTGTCAAGGCCGACGGCAACAGGGCAGAGAAATACATCATTGCTATGTCGCGTCTGTATCGCGGATTGGTAGAAAATCTGGCGCAAAACACAGTAAGCGTGGCTGATGCAATGGGTGTAGCGAAGAACTATGTGGCCTTGTTCGATTTGCGCTACCCGGGCACCATATCGTTGGAGACAGACGATTTCTCCGGATGTGACAACGAGAAAGTGCTTGCATCGAGTCTGCTTCTGCTGATAGAAAATGCAATAAAGCATAATGTCGCCAGTCGTGACGAATTGCTCATAATAGAAATAAGGCGAGACTGTGACGGCTATCTTGCTGTCAGAAACAACATTATAGAAAAGGAACGTCCTGCGCTCTACAGTTCGTTCAATGTAGGACTTAAAAATCTCTGCGAGCGATATAGACTCGAATGTGGAATAGAGCCGGTGGTGCAGAAGCACGACGGGATGTTCGAGGTGAAACTGCCAATATTATACGATGCGTATGAAAAAAATCTTGATAATAGAAGACAACGCTCTTAGCTTTGAGCGCATAAAGGACATGCTCGCAAGGGTGAAACCCGACTGCGAAGTGTACGGTCCGCTGGCATCGGTTTCGGAAGTTGTCGAACATCTGTCTGCCAACAATGACTATTATCTCATTTTCTCAGACATCTGTCTGCTTGACGGTACGGTGTTCGAGGCGTTCAAGAAGGTTATGCCTAAGTCGTTTGTCATTTTTACGACGGCCTACAACGACTATGCAATGGAGGCGATAAAGAACAACGGTGTCGACTATCTGATGAAACCTTTTGCTGAAGATGAGGTGAGGACGGCAATACAGAAGATTGAATCTAATCCGTTGTTGCGTAAAGAGCATGTCGAAGAGCTTGTTCGTGACCTGCCCACCTACAAGGAGCGTTTTCTTGTGGAGCGCGGCGACGAGTTTGCCATTTTGGCAGTTAAGGATATATGTTTCGTCTGCAAATCGGACAATCATGTGACGGCTGTCGACTATTCGGGTGTGTCCTATTATATCGACGAACCTATGGCCGAACTGGAGAAAAAGCTTAATCCCAACATGTTTTTCAGGCTGAACAGACAGTATATGGCAAGTATGAAGGGCATACGCAAAATAAGTTCGTTCTTCGGCTCACGGCTTAGTGTCAGACTTCATGGCTGTGACGAACGCATCGTGATAAGCAAGGAGCGAGCTGCCGCTTTTAAAGCATGGATTGACAAATAGCCACAGTGTTTTGTCAGAGAGCAATAAGATTCTCGATGTGATATAGTCGGTAATTTACGCAAAAGATTAGGCTTTTCGGAAAATAAGCCGTACCTTTGTCATACAATGGTCGGAGCATGGAAGATGCGACGGCAACAATATAATAAGGTATGACAAAGGAAGACATTTCTTATATATTCCCGCCCGAGTGGCATGAACAATATTGTGTGCAGCTGACATGGCCGCACGCCGGTACTGACTGGAAACCCTATCTTGAGGATATCGTTGCGACGTGCGTAGAAATGGTATCGGCCATTTCGCGGTACGAGTCGGTGGTGATAGCAACGCAGGATGTCGGGGCTACAAGGCTGCGGCTGGAGCAGAGTCTTGATGCCGGACAGATGAGCAGGGTACACCTTTTCGCGTGTCGGAACGATGACACATGGGCACGCGACCACGGTTTCATCACGCTGCTTCCTGTGGAGGAGGGTGAACCGCTACTGCTCGACTTCCGTTTCAATGGGTGGGGCGAGAAGTTCTGTGCCGACCTTGACAACGTTGTGAGCCGCACTCTCTTTGCTGCTGGGGCTTTCTGTGGCAGGGTCGAAGACCACAACGACTTCGTGCTCGAAGGCGGAGCTATAGAGAGCGACGGACGCGGCACGGTGTTTACAACGTCGGGCTGTCTGCTTGCTCCACACCGCAATCAGCCCCTCGACCGCGACGCGATAGAGCAGCGGCTGAAGGCAATGCTTCGTGCGAAGCGTATAGTATGGTTGGATTACGGCCAACTCATAGGCGACGATACCGACGGCCATATCGACACCATTGTCCGTACTGCGCCCTATGATACGCTCGTCTATGTGGGCAGTGGTGACGAGGACGACCCTCAGCACGACGATTTTTGCGCTCTCGAACGGCAGCTACGTACCTTACGTACCCTTGACGGCAAGCCTTACCGGCTGCTCCGACTGCCCATGCCCCGACCTATTTATGACGGCGATGACAGGCTTCCGGCCACCTACGCCAACTTTCTTGTCATAAACGGCGCAGTTCTTGTGCCGCAATATGACCAGCCCGACCTCGACCGTGAAGCTATGCTTGTGGTCAAAGAAGCCTTCCCCGGACGCCAGATGATAGGTATCGACGCTCGTACGATAATACGTCAGCACGGTTCGGTGCATTGCATGACGATGCAGTTCCCTACGGAGTGTGTGCCTGATTAAGAGTAAGCATGGCCGGTTTGAGTCGTCAGACAGGTTTTGTTTAACTCGCTAAAATAGAAATAAAGATGAAGAATATAAAGATAGGAATAGTGCAGCAGCACAATTGTGAAGATCCGGAGACAAACGTCAGCCGTATAGAACAGTCGGTATGCAATTTGGCAGAAGGTGGTGCACAGCTTGTGGTATTGCAGGAACTGCACAATTCGCTCTACTTCTGTCAGGTAGAGTATGTCGCAAATTTTGACTTGGCCGAACCCATTCCCGGACCTTCGACCGAACGTTTCAGCCGGTTGGCAAAGAAAACCGGTACGGTGATCGTGACTTCGTTGTTCGAACGTCGCGCTCCCGGACTGTACCATAATACGGCTGTCGTCATTGACAGTGACGGCAGTATCGCCGGAAAATACCGCAAGATGCACATCCCCGACGACCCTGCTTATTACGAAAAGTTCTACTTCACGCCCGGCGATTTGGGCTTTCATCCTATTCAGACCAGTCTCGGCAAACTCGGTGTTATGGTGTGCTGGGACCAGTGGTATCCCGAAGCTGCCCGATTGATGGCTATGCAGGGAGCCGAAATCTTGATTTATCCCACGGCCATAGGCTATGCTCTTGGCGATGATTCCGACGAACAGCAGCGTCAGCGCAATGCATGGATTTCTGTTCAGCGCGGCCATGCCGTAGCCAACGGACTGCCCGTTGTCGCTGTCAATCGGGTGGGGTTTGAACCCGATCCGAGTCATCAGACCGAGGGTATTAACTTCTGGGGCAGCTCGTTTGTGGTAGGACCGCAGGGAGAATTTTTGTGCAGAGCTTCTGAAAATAGAGAACAGACAGTCGCTCTTGAGGTAGATTTGGGGCATAGTGAGGATGTGCGTCGCTGGTGGCCGTTCCTTCGCGACCGTCGTATTGACGCTTACGGAGACATAATAAAGAGGTTTGTCGACTGACTTCGACTACGCTGTTTATAGTCCTTTGGGCGGTATTACGGTCTTTATGCCAGTTGTGCCTTTCTTGAACTGCTGGCTTCCTAGCATAACAGTTTGTCGTCCATTGCTCTGATTGATGCTGTCAATGGCTTTTGACAGTCGTTTCAGCTTGCTGTACTGTTCGGCATCAAAGTCGAGAAAGTTGGTCTGTATGACGTTCTCGTCGCATATTTCCGAGACCGTGACCCCGGCCCGTTTATACAAAAAATCAGGTTTGTAGATGCGTTCCAGACATTTTGTGGCACACGCTACAAGTCCTTGTGCCGAGTTGTCGGGCGTGAGCATGTTTAAAGAGATGCAGCCTGTGTATTGACGCAGGTCGGTGCGGAAGCGGTTGGTCTTTATGAACACCGTAACTGTAGAGCATACGCTGTGCTGCTGCCTGAGACTTTCCGAACATCTGACTGCAAAGTTGGATATGTATGAATGGAGCTGTTCGTAGTCGGATGTCATAGTGGCGAATGTACGGGTGTTGCTTATACTTTTCTTCTTAGCGTCAGTGCGTGTTGGAATGCAGTCCTCTCCGTTCAGTTCGAGCCATGTCTGCTCGGCTGTCAGATGGAACTCGTGCCGGATCCATGACTTCGGCTTCTCCGCAAAGTCGTAAGCCGTCCTTATTCCGTATGAACTCAGTTTGTCGGCAAGTCGTCGGCCTATTCCCCACACTTCGTCTATAGAGAAAAGCCTGAGAGCCTTTCTTCTGCGCTCTTCTGTGTCTATGATACAGCATTTGTTGTAGCCGGGATAGTCCTTGGCAAAGCGGTCGGCGCATTTTGCAAGCGTCTTCGTTGAGGCTATACCAATGCTTACAGGCATTCTGGTCATACGCTTTATTTTTGCAGACATTTCTTCGCCCCATCGTTTCAGGTCGATGCGTTCCATGCCGTCGAGCAGGCAGAATGCCTCGTCGATGGAGTATCGGTGGAATTCGGGTGTGTCGGCTTCGATGATGTCCATGACCTTTCTTGTAATGTCCCGGTAGAGTTCGTGATTGCCCGAACATGCTATTACGTCTACACCCGGCAGCATGTCTTTCATCTTGAAGTACGGCATTCCTGCTCTTACTCCGAGGCGTTTAGCCTCTTGGCTACGCGCAACGACACATCCGTCGTTATTGCTCAGAACCACGACAGGCTTGCCTTCAAGTTCGGGACGCATCACCCTCTCGCAGCTTACGAAGCAGTTGTCACAGTCGAATATCGCATACATGGGCTGTCATAGATAAGATTTTGGCTTTTCGTCTTCATCGGACGAAACAGTGATAAACGGTGTAATCATGAATGTGAAAAATGCGCAAGCCATCACAATTATGAAATATAGTCGGTAACTGGTGGCTTCGAGCAAGTAACCGGAGACCATTCCTGGTATCAACATCGACATTGCCATGAGTGCCATTGTTGTAGAATAATTGGAAGATGATGTTTGATTGGCGTTTAGAAATTCGTTCTGATAGGATGATAGTCCGAAGCCAAAGCATACCTCGGCGACAAATACGTAAACATTGACAAACAGTATGCTTCCCGGCAGAGTGTGACTCATGTAGACGTATATGATGCTCTGCATCATCACTGAGCCAACCATCAGCAGTCTTAGTATCTGTCGGTTTAACGACGACGGAAGCAGATTGCTTATTACCGCTCCGACCGTCATTCCCAGCATTCCGACCGTTCCCTGTATCAAGGCAAATTCTTGTGGTGACAGTCCGAGACCACCGTTATGCCCTGCATCAATGATGAATAGTGACCCTATTTTGCTTACAAACGCTTCTGGCAAGAGGAATATGAACGTAAACACCTGCAAAACAGGCTTTCTGGAAAACACCCGGAACATAGACAACTGGAAATGAGTGTGGCTTGCGGAAACTCGTTTCGTCGTCAGATAAGGGCTTCCTACGTCGGGCAGCGACCAGCTATGATAAATCCATAACGTCAGGAACAGCGCAGCCATAACGAGGAATACCGTACTCCAAGCCTGTATTTTGCTTCGTGTGATTACTTCGATGTTGCCGGCAAACATGGCAAACACGCCTATACCGAGCATCAGTGACAGTCCGTGAAGAATGATACAAGTGCGGCCATGAATGCCTTTAGACATAGTAAAAAAATGGGGAACATAAAACTGCTCTAATGCGACCGAATGGACACACCCGGCCAGCGAGATAGCCATAATAAGCCATATAATGTCGGTCCGCCATATTGCGCCAGGAATGAAAAAACTGATTGCGGCCAGCGAAATCCAAAATACGAATCCTGTAGCCATCATCCATGTTTTTGGCGCAAAGGCGGATAAGGTCACGGCTTTTTCTATCAGAGGCCGTAAAATCCACGGAATGAAAGGAAGCGAAAGGGTGAAAGCGAGCTTGCCGTTGTCCATTCCGAAACGCTTGAACATAACTAGTGACAGCATAACAACAATGTGAGGCAGACTGTTGACAAAGAATATCGTGGGCATCCATAGCCAGCGTCTTCTACCTTTTGCCATGGAGTCAATATCGTTATGTCTGTCTGTTTCAATATTATGTTTTGCAGTCATAGCCATTCAATTAGCCTATTTTCTTTTTCCCGAATGTAGGATCAATCTTCACAAAGGCGCATACCAACACAGTAGAAAGGCAGCATATCATTGTCCATACGAAGAAATGACGGTAGCCTATAGTCTCTTGCAACCATCCTGCAGCCATGCCCGGAAGCATCATGCCCAAGGCCATAAAGCCAGTGCAAATGGCATAGTGTGAGGTCTTGTGCTCGCCTTCTGAGAAGTAGATGAGGAACAACATATAGGCCGTAAAGCCGAATCCGTATCCGAACTGCTCGATGAAGACGCAGAGATTGACCACCCACAGTGAGTGATCCTGTACGTAGCTCAGGTAGACGAACGTCAGACAGGTGAGAGACATGCTCCAGGCCATAGGCCAGAGCCACTTTTTCAGCCCTCCTTTAGCTGCGACGATACCCCCGACAATGCCTCCTATTGTCAGTCCGATAATGCCCACTGTCCCATATACAAAACCTACCTGTCCAGTCGTAAGACCGAGGCCGCCTTTGTCGACCGGATCGAGCAGGAACGGATTGATTAGCTTTACGAGTTGGGCTTCGGGCAAACGATAGAGCAGCATGAACAGTATGGAGGTGAATGCCTGCTTCTTTGAGAAGAAACTTCTGAATGTCGCGAAAAATTCGTGCAGAATATTTCCTGCCGTGACATCGGACGACGCGTGGTCGGAAGCAGGGCGTGGCAAGGCGAAGCTATGATAGATTGCGCAAAGCAGGAAAAATGCCGACAGTATTACGAATACGACAGACCAAGCGAAAGGAATGTTGCCAGACGAGCCAACGAACGTTGCCGATGTGTTTTTCTTCAGCTTATGATCGATATGAAAAAGCAGGTAGGCTGTCTTGTCCCAATTGTCAGAAGTGAATACAAAGCGTGGCGGAAACTTGTTCTGTTCAAGCGATATGCTCTGGTCGCCGCTCTTGAATGTGCAGTTGAAAACAATTTCTTCACCTTTGGCCGGACATTTGTTCAGATGCACTCCTACAGCTACTATATTGTCAATGGCTTCGTCGGTGTGTCTGGTCTCTTCTCCGAATACGTTGTGCACCCAAGCTGTGAAACGTCGGCCAAGACCTTCTTTCCCGGTTGTAGCTTTGTCGACGGTAGTTTTCTCTGTAGCGTTGGCTTCTGCTCTTACAAACCCGTTGGACTGGTTAAGATTCTTTATGCTGTCAGTGATTGCAGCAATCTTGCTTTTTATTTCTTCAACCGATGCCTTTCCGTCTCCGCTGTTAGCTTTTACGCCAGCCTTTATTGTTGTTTGCGTGAAGACGAAATACAAGGATTCTTTATTTCTGTCAGTGGTGTTTGATGATGTTTCTCTTGTCTGCAGTCCTTGTGTGCCAGTCGTGGACTCAAATTTTGGAAGCGACAAGATGTTGGTGTATTGTGGTGACGCTTCTACTTTTATCCTTGCCGGTTGAAGTCCGGTGTTGGTCTCTATCAGTCCGGCTATGATGACAAGCAATCCCTGTCCGGCTACGGTAGCCACTCTGTAAAATGTGCTTCGTATGCCGACATACAGTGACTGTTGGTGCTCTGTAAGGGCGTGCATGTAGAATCCGTCGGCAGCAATGTCGTGTGTCGCTGATGTCAGTCCTACGATCCAGAACACGGCCAGAGTAAGCTGAAAGAAAAACGGTGTGGGTATGGCGAATGCTATTCCGGCGAAAGCCGCAGCAAGAATCCATTGCATAGCCAGTGTCCACCATCGTTTTGTCTTAGCCAAATCAACAAACGGACTCCAGAAGGGCTTTATCACCCATGGCAGATAAAGCCAGCCTGTGTACAGTGCAATGTCTGTATTGGAGATGCCGAGACGCTTGTACATAATGACTGAGATTGTCATCACGGCCACGTAGGGAAGTCCCTCTGCAAAGTAGAGCGATGGAATCCACGCCCACGGACTTTTTCTTTTATTGTTTTCGATGTCGTTTTTCATCGCCAGTTCTTCATTTATAGATTTTCTTTATCTCTGCTCCATGATAGTAGTGGCGCAGAATCGCTTCATAGCTGTAGCCGTTTTCGCCCATGACAGCAGCTCCAATCTGGCACAACCCGACTCCGTGTCCCCATCCGGCTCCGGTGAGAAGGAACGTAGCTGGTACGCCGTTGGTAATGTCTTTTTTGTCCACTACGAATGCGCTGCTGTACAAATGGGTGTCGCTAAGGGCACGTCGTATTTCCAGTTCCTTTCCTATAGTATACGTCCGCTTGCTGCCAACAATCTTCAGTTTGCATATTCTTCCGCTCTTTCCACGTTCTACAGGAACTAGATCGATGATGTCGCCGAAGTCTGTTTTTACCTTCTCTTCAAGAAGCTGCTTCACTTTTTCTTGGCTATATCTGACATGCCAACGGTAGAAATCAGCCGTTTCCTGGTCGTAGTCGTTCAGTACTTGGCGTAAGATTTTCTTATCGTTAGTGTTGCAGAAAGCCTTTGGATTGCTTCTTATCCATTTGTCTGCATTCTCCTCTATAGTCAGATCGGGTATGTCGGTCACGTCTTCGGAGTCATTTATCGATGTTAGA
>CALBJK010000237.1 GCA_937892695.1 uncultured Prevotella sp. | reverse complement strand
CTAAACATAAACTGCAACAGAAAAATTGCGGAAGTTATTTTTTAAACATTACTATGTTAGAACTTTTTTTCGAGTGGTTACACTTAGGCGCTGCTTCTAAGAATGTCAATAATCATCAAACGCACAACAAAAAAGCAAAACATCGCTTGCATAAACCGAATATTTGTCTTAAATTTGCACGCAGAACAAAAGAGATGACAATATGAACAAGTCTTACGCTTTCTTTTACGGCTTCTATTTTTTCTTTACAAGAAATTGTGAAGCGGGAAGTTGCGTGTAACATTTTGATATAAAAGGCAATGACAAGCCCCGCTTCACTTCACGGTGAAAGCGGGGCTTTTTAGTTGCATTCACAAATAGAGGAATAATGAAGAGAATAGCCATTCAGGGCGAACACGGGTCGTTCCACGACATAGCCGCCCACAAATATTTTGACGGCGAACAGATACAGCTCGTATGCTGCAACAGCTTCGAGGGCGTGTTCGACAACATACAACGCGACCCCACCACCATCGGCATGATTGCCATCGAGAACACCATAGCCGGAAGCCTGCTTCACAACTATGAGCTGCTCCGGGCATCTGGCACGACCGTCGTAGGCGAGTATAAACTACACATCGAACACTGCATCTGCTGTCTGCCCGAAGACAACTGGGACACCGTGACTGAAGTCCACTCCCACCCCGTTGCACTGGCCCAGTGCAAGCAGTTTCTCGGCCGCAACCCTCTCATCAAGGCCGTAGAAGCAGAAGACACTGCCGGGTCTGCGGAAATGATAAAACGCGACAACCGCCACGGGTGGGCCGCAATATGCAGCGTAGAGGCGGCAAAACTCTACGGCATGAAGATTCTCGAAAAACATATCGAAGACAACAAGCACAACTACACCAGATTTCTCGTCGTGTCAACCCCGAACCGTGCCGACTTCCTGCGTTCGCTCGAAAAGACCGACAAGGCCAGCCTCGTCTTCCTCGTACCTCACGAAGAGGGAAGCCTGTCTAAAGTGCTGACCATACTCTCTTTCTACGACATCAACCTCACCAAGATTCAGTCGCTGCCCGTAATCGGACACGAATGGGAGTATATGTTCTACGTCGATGTGAGCTACAAGAGCCTCACCCGTTACCGACAGAGCATAGATGCCATAATTCCCCTCACACGCTCGCTCGTTATTCTGGGCGAATACAAGGCCTTCGTACAATAAACACTTTTCTGACATGAAAGAAATAAAACCAGCAGACCGTCTTTCAACCGTCCAAGAATACTACTTCAGCCGCAAGCTCAAGGAAGTAGCCAAACTCAACGCTGAAGGGCTCGACATAATATCACTGGCGATAGGTTCGCCCGACATGAAGCCTTCGCCACAGACTATAGAAAAACTTTGCCAGACAGCACGCCAAGCCGACACCCACGGTTATCAGCCCACAAGCGGCACGACGGAACTGCGTCAGGCCATGGCCTCGTTCTATAAACGGTGGTACGGCGTGACTGTCGACCCTGATACCGAAATACAGCCGCTCATCGGTTCGAAGGAAGGAATCCTGCACATCACGCTCGCCTTTGTCAATCCCGGCGAAAAAGTGCTCGTACCCAATCCTGGCTACCCCACTTACACATCGCTCAGCCGCATTCTGGGTGCAAAGATTGAGAACTACGACCTGCGCGAAGACAACGGATGGCAGCCCGACTTCGACCAGATAGAGCACAGCGACCTGTCGGGTGTGAAGCTGATGTGGACAAACTACCCGAACATGCCAACCGGAGGCAATGCCCACCGCGAGACCTACGAACGTCTTGTCGACTTTGCCCGCCGCCACGGCATAGTCGTCGTCAACGACAATCCATACTCGCTCATACTCAACGAGCACCCGATGTCGCTGCTATCTGTCGATGGAGCCAAAGACTGCTGCATAGAACTCAACTCTATGTCGAAGAGCCACAACATGCCGGGCTGGCGCGTGGGCATGTGCGTGTCAAACCCTACGTTCATATCCTGGATTCTGAAGATAAAGAGCAACATCGACTCGGGCACATTCCGTGGAATACAGCTCGCGGCAGCCGAAGCCTATAACACAAACACCGACGAATGGCACCACGAAGCAAACTTCGTCACATACAGCCGGCGACGCAAGATAGCCGAACGTATAATGACTGTGCTCGGATGCACATACGACCCATCTCAGGTAGGGATGTTTCTCTGGGGCCGCATACCAGACCGCTACGCCGATGCCGAGGAGCTGACCGAAGACCTGCTCCACAAGGCGAGGGTGTTCATTACCCCGGGTTTCATTTTCGGATCGAACGGCCGACGATATATCCGTATATCGCTCTGCGCCAAAGACGAGCGAATGGCGGAAGCACTCGAAAGAATAATACGCCACACAAACAATTGAGACAAATCTGAGAGATAAAATCACCGAAGTAAAAACATTAATAAAAAATATAAATACATGGAACTAGAGCTTGAACCGTTGGGACTGCCCAACGAAGACAAACGTCCATTCGTAATAGCCGGCCCATGCTCGGCCGAAACCGAAGAGCAAGTGACAGACACAGCCCGGCAACTCGCCGCAAAAGGTTTCCGCATCTTCCGCGCAGGAGTGTGGAAACCACGCACCAAGCCAGGATGCTTTGAAGGAAACGGAGAAAAGTCGCTGCCATGGCTAAAACGAGTCAAAGAAGAAACCGGTATGCTCGTGGCGATTGAGGTAGCCACACCCGAACATGTCAAACTGGCTCTCGAATACGGCATAGACATACTGTGGATAGGAGCACGCACATCGGCCAACCCCTTTGCCATGCAGGCCATAGCCGACAGTCTGCACGGAGTAGACATACCCGTTCTCGTAAAGAACCCTGTCAACCCCGACCTGGAACTCTGGATAGGAGCATTGGAACGACTCAACCAGGCCGGAGTGAAACGTCTGGCTGCAATACACCGTGGGTTTTCGAGTTATGACAACAAGATTTACCGTAATCTGCCGATGTGGCAGATTCCTATAGAGCTACGCCGCCGCATACCCTCACTGCCCATCATCTGCGACCCGAGCCACATCGGAGGACGACGCGAACTTATAGCTCCGCTGTGCCAGCAGGCTATGGACCTCGGTATGGACGGACTCATCATCGAAAGTCACTGCTGTCCCGACAAGGCATGGAGCGATGCCAAGCAGCAGGTGACACCCGACGTGCTCTACTACATACTGAGCCTGCTCTCGATACGCGACGTAAAAAAGGACACAGAAGGAATACACGTAATGCGCAAACAGATCGACGACATCGACAACCAGCTCATCGAACTTCTGTCAAAACGCATGAGCGTATGCCGCGAAATAGGCAAATATAAGAAAGAACACAACATGACAGTACTACAGACATCGCGCTATAACGAGATTATAGACAAGCGCGGAGCGCAAGGTTCGCTGTGCGGCATGGATTCGGACTTTGTAAAAAACGTCTTCGAGAAGATACACGAAGAGTCGGTCCGCCAGCAGATGGAAATAATAAACAAGGGATAAACGCGACTTTCCCTTGCTAACAAGACATAAGACAATGAAAATCCTGATACTAGGAGCTGGCAAGATGGGGAGTTTCTTCATCGATCTGCTCAGCTTTGACCACGAAGTGGCCGTGTACGAAAAAGACCCCAAACGCATGAGGTTCACCTACAACTGTCTGCGCTTCACCCGAGCCGAAGAGATTGCCGATTTCCACCCGGCACTTGTCATCAATGCAGTCACGGTAAAATACACCATTACAGCCTTTGACGAAGTGATGCCATACCTGCCTTCCGAATGCATAATCAGCGACATAGCATCGGTCAAGACAGGGTTGAAAGACTTCTACGTCCGTTGCGGCCACCCCTACGTATCGACCCACCCGATGTTCGGCCCCACCTTCGCAAACCTCAACCAGCTGTCCGAAGAGAACGCCATAATAATAAGCGAAGGCGACTACATGGGACGGATATTCTTCAAAGACCTTTACCAACAGCTCGGACTGAACATCTACGAATACACCTTTGAGGAACACGACCGCACCGTGGCCTATTCACTGAGCATACCCTTCGTAAGCACGTTTGCCTTTGCTGCCGTGATGAAGCATCAGGACGCACCCGGAACGACATTCAAACGTCATCTGCGAATAGCCAAAGGCGTTCTGGGCGAAGACGACTATCTGCTTCAAGAGATACTCTTCAATCCATACACCTCAAGCCAGATAGAGAAGATACGTGGCGAACTCGACCGTCTAATCGATATCATCAGACGTAAAGACGCGAAGGAAATGAAGACTTATCTCGACAGGATACGCAAGAACGTGAAACATGACATCGACAACATCAAATAAAGTCATGACAGAGCAGCGAAGCAATCTCATACCCCATACCGTGGCCTTTGTCACTGTGGCGATATGGGGGTCGACATTCATCTCTACCAAAGTACTTATGCAGCACGGGCTGTCGCCCGCCCACATATTCACCATACGTTTCGCCATAGCCTACGCCCTTATGGCTGTTGTGTCGCACAAGCGGCTCTTCGCTTCGTCGTTGCGCGACGAGCTGACGATGCTCGCTCTGGGACTGACCGGAGGTTCGGCTTACTTCCTGACAGAAAACTACGCCCTGCGCTACTCTACTGCCACGAACGTTTCGCTTATTGTGTGCTCGTGTCCGCTGTTCACTGCCCTTCTGTTCCGTTTGTTTACAAAAGGTTCGCGTCTGAACCGCCGTCAATGGTGGGGCATAATCCTAGCCTTTATTGGCATGGTAACAGTGGTGCTGAACGGCCATTTTGTTCTCAACCTTTCGCCTATAGGCGACCCGCTGGCACTAACGGCCTGTATGTCGTGGGCATTTTACTCGCTCCTGATGAGAAACGTGTCACTACGCTACGGTTCTGCCTTCCTCACACGAAAGGTTTTCTTCTACGGTCTGGTAACAATACTGCCCTACTATGCTTTTTCCCCGGAAGGAATACACACGCCAGTTTTCTCCGACCCGATTGTCTTGTCAAATTTTCTGTTTCTCGGCTGCATAGCGTCAATGGGGTGTTTCTTCGCCTGGACATGGGTGATAAGGCGCATCGGAGCCGTCGCCGCCACCAACTATGTTTATCTTAATCCGCTGTCTACGGTCGTATTTGCGTCGTGGATACTAGGCGAACAAATTAATATGTGGTTTATAGCCGGAGCATTATTCATACTGTC
>CALBJK010000236.1 GCA_937892695.1 uncultured Prevotella sp. | reverse complement strand
AAACGTCGGCTTTGCCCCGGCGGTAGGTCAGAGCCTTGTAGACGTGGAGCTTATAGCCACGGAGCTTTGTGTCGTGCATGACGACAAACTTGCATCCACGGGCACGGCCATAACGTTCGAACACCTTCTCTACCTGCAGCCCTGTCTGGGCGCACATAGGCACAGCCGCAGCGACGAGGAGAAGAACGAGTGCCAGCAGGCGAATCGCCGATTTATGTCTGATGATATGTTCCATGTTAGGTTGTTTTGTTTGTCCTGTTTCTTCTTTTTGTAGGCCGAGGCTCATTGCATCAGCTTAAGAGCCGAGAAGTCGTCTTCGCCCGATTCGGATACTATCTGGAGCGCGTCTTCGGCTTGGTCGCTCACTACTGCATGGTTTGTGACAACGCGTCCGTCAATTACTGCATAGTTGCGCGGCCTGGTCATTCGTCCTACGAACAGGCTGACGATTATTGCCACCGATGCAGCTACCGAAACTGCCCATGTCCATCTGTAATGGCGGTGCCGCAAAATTGTTGGAGACGCAGCGGGTTGCATGTCCACAATCTTTGCGCTGTCGTGTTTCTGGCTGTTGTCTGTGCTGGTGTGGAGAGAACGGCGTTGTCCGACTTCGTAATCGAAGAGTGCGCGGTAGACGCGCCATTCCTCGGGCATGTTGGCACGGGGCGAGGAGAAGAACGTGCGCAACGTCTCTTCCTCCTCATTGGTGGTAGAGCCGTCAAGATATTTTTCGATGAGCGGTTTTATCTCTTTGATGTCCATAGTTGCTGTACCTTGATGAATTGTTCTCTAATCTTACGGCGTGCCCGCGAGAGGTTCTGGCGCAGACTGTCAGCTGTACATCCGGTTATGTCCATTATCTCTTCGGCGGTGTAGCCTTCTACTTCCTTCATGCAGAATATCTGTTTCTGTAGCGGTGGTAGACGGTCGACGATGAGGCTTATCAGCTCGGCATCGTCGCGGGCTTCTTCGGTCGACACATCTATGTCGCGACGTTGACCATCGGCCAAAGCCGTTTCGTGTTGCTGGTGCCGCCACCGGTCGCGCACGATGTTGTGGAGGATGGTTATGGCCAGTGCGCGGATGTTGGGGTGAGTGTCGAGAGAGTCGCGCATGTTCCACAGCCGGAGCAGGGTTTCCTGCACCGTGTCCTCTGCGTCGTCGTGGTTGCATCCGTCGTTGACTGCAATGCCCAGTAGCGTGTCGCGCAGACTGACTGCCTTTTCGTTGAACTCGTCTATTTTCATCGCTATTCATAAACAAAACGTCTGAACCCTACACTTTGTGACATCTAAGATAAAATATTTTTGGTATAGGCGTTTAGTGCGCACTATCTGAGTTTAGTAATAATTAAAAAATAACTTGGTACATTTTTGTGTCCTTATTATGAAGTAACACATGGT
>CALBJK010000235.1 GCA_937892695.1 uncultured Prevotella sp. | reverse complement strand
CACTAAATAACGTGAAATGCTACCTGTAGAAAAATTCGAAACGATAAGAACCCCCTTTTATTATTACGATAGTTGTCTTCTTCGCAAAACTATTGAAATAATAAAGGAAGATGTCGCCAAATATACGAACTTTAAAGTACATTATGCCGTAAAGGCCAATGCTAATCCGAAAATACTGAAAATAATAAGTGATTCCGGACTTGGTGCTGACTGTGTCAGCGGAGGAGAAATAGAGGCATCCATTAAAGCTGGCTTCAATTCTGAAAATATCGTATATGCCGGTGTCGGGAAAAGCGATTGGGAAATAAAACTAGGATTGGATTCTGACATATTCTGTTTCAACGTAGAAAGCGAAGCTGAACTCGAAGTAATCAACGGATTGGCATCAGAAAAGAACAAAACAGCAAGGATAGCTTTCCGCGTGAATCCTAATGTGGAAGCACATACACACGCAAATATCACAACAGGACTTGCAGAGAACAAATTTGGAATTGCACTGCAAGACATAGACGCTGTAATAGAACGTGCAAAAAAAATGTCGAATGTCAAACTTATCGGTCTACATTTCCACATTGGCTCGCAGATACTTCTAATGGATGACTTCAAGGCATTATGTAAGCGTATCAATGAGTTGCTAGACAAACTTGAAAAAAATGGTACGACATTTGAAAACATTAATGTGGGGGGAGGTCTTGGCATCGATTATGATAATCCGGAAGCTAGTCCGATACCCGACTTTAAGTCTTATTTCAAAACATACGCTGAAAACCTCCAGCTCAGAAAAGGCCAAAAGCTGCATTTCGAACTTGGTCGATCCGTTGTAGGACAGTGTGGTTCGTTGATAACACGGCTGCTTTATGTAAAACAAGGTACAAGCAAGCAATTTGCTATTGTAGATGCAGGAATGTCAGACCTGATTCGTCCGGCTTTGTATCATGCACATCATAAGATAGAGAATATTACAAGCACAGAACCGTATGAAAAATATGATGTCGTAGGACCAATATGCGAATCTAGCGACGTGTTTGCCAAGGGAACCATGTTAAACAGATGTCGCCGAGGTGACATTTTGGCCATACGTTCAGCAGGTGCATACGGTGAAATAATGGCAAGCCAATATAATTGCCGCCAATTGCCAAAAGGATACATAACAGAAGACTTATGATATTGGATACTACGACATTAATAATTTTTTCTATTGTTTTTCTTCTCGCAATTGCAACTCCTTTTTCCAATCCATTTTTCAGGAAAGTAGCAACCGACAAAGATACTGTCAAAAGAAAAGAAGAACAATTGCCACCAATTTCAATATTGGTTTTGGCATGCGACGATGCACGAGGATTGGAAGACAATCTTCCTGCGCTCCTTACGCAGGATTATAGTTCTGAATACGAGGTCATTGTCGTTACCGAACAAAAGGATGCCGTAGCTGAACCCATACTAAATCATTATTCTAATAATCCCAGACTTTATTCAACATTCATTCCTCCCGAATCTCTATTTATGAGCAGAGGAAAACTTGCAGTGACTCTTGGAGTAAAAGCGACCCACAACGAATGGATTATATTGGTATCGCCAGACTGTCAGCCGGTGTCAGATCAGTGGTTGAAAACCATGGCATACAATTTCAATTCGCATAACAATCTGGTACTAGGTTACAGCAACTATAAAGCTGATGCTCCAGCCTATTACAGATTTGAACGTCTTCGCACTGCCTTATATCTTATGAGAAAAGCTCAAAAAGGAAAAGCCTACAGATATAACGGAGCAAATATTGCCTTCAGAAGAAGTGAGTTTATAAAAAATGATGGATATAAAGGCAACCTTCAACATCTCCACGGTATTTATGATTTTCTAGTCAACAAATACTCCAAGAACGGGCATACAGCCGTTGAAATTTCTGAAGATGCATTCATTCGTGAAGAAACGCCATCAAAAGAAGAATGGAACAATAACAATATCTTCTATGTGTATACGAGAAAACACCTTGACAATTCCTTGCCACTACGTTTGATATTCGACACGGACATGACTCTGATGTACTTAGGGTTGGTTGTACCATTGGCAACGATAATTTATGGTGCACTCACATACAACTTCATCGTAATGACTGTGGCAGCCGTGGCTTTTATTACAATGATTGTGGAACGAATCCTCATTGCTAAAAAGACATTCAAAAAGTTCGGAGAAACTATATCTTCATGGCTTGTCATACCTTACGAGATTTCAATAATATGGCGTCAGATACCGAGAGTTATACGCTACATCCAGTCTGACAAGCGCGACTTCTCCACGCACAAAATATGAGAGTACAATTCATCATAAATAAGCATAATTGCATTCGTGATGTCAATGCCAGCATGGCATTGATTCTGCGGGATTACTTAGCTAGTCATGGATGTCAAGCCACTGACCATGCTCCTGATATAATACATGTATTTGGAAGATGGAACAATCAATATGCCAGAATCATACGTCATTATTACAACTATAAAATTCCGATTGTCTTCACAGCAATAGATGGAATTCAATCTTTGGCTGATAAAGAGAACGGCTCGTTTCATTTAAATATAAGTCCAAGGCAGATAATCAGATATTCGTCTGTAATACACACAAGCGGTCCGATGGAAGAAAAACTCGTTAAGCATGTTTGTAAAGAAGCCGAAACCTGTATCATTCAAAATCCAGCCATCACTGCATCACTAACAAATTCAGAAATGGGAAATAAGATGTACGAACTTTACAAAGATACTATAGGCGTACACGATAGGCGTATTAGAAACGATATAGAAGCAAAAGTCGCGCAAACGAATACAAAAATTAAAGAAATAGACGAATTGTGCTCGGAAATACTTTATATAAAATACTTGACACACCGTAGAAACATACCCAAAGAAACAATAGATAATCTCACAGAAAAATTGCTGCAAACACAATACGATGAAGACATAATGGCAGAAACTATGAAAGAACTGAAAATAGACAAATTCGCAGCATCGCTATTCTACGTTCTTTGCTCTATATCATCCTTATCTGAAGGTTTTGTACCGACATACATTAAATATGACAGAACTGCACAATTCATATCAAAAAGCATCACAAACTAAACAGCAAAAGTAAATTATGAAAACAAGAATAAGCATCAAATCACAAGACATAAAATATCTCAAACTTCTGTCACAATCATTCAAGAACATATCTGAAGCAAGTACAGAAATTATCAACTTACAAGCAATTCTGAACCTGCCAAAAGGGACAGAACATTTTCTGGCCGACTTACATGGAGAACACGAAGCGTTCCAACATGTTCTTAAAAACGCTTCAGGTAACATACAGAGAAAAGTGAACGAACTGTTCGGAAACACTTTGAGAGAATCTGACAAACGTGAACTTTGCACACTCATATACTATCCGGACCAAAAACTAGAACTTGTCAAAGCATCCGAAAGCGATATCGACGATTGGTATCACATCACAATTCATCAATTAGTAGCCATATGTCGTATCATTTCAAGCAAATATACTCGTTCCAAAGTCAGAAAGGCTCTGCCTTCAGATTTCAGCTACATAATACAAGAATTGCTTCACGAACACACAGAAGACGCTAACAAGACAGCTTATGTGAAAGTAATAATCGACACTATCATATCTACTGGACGCGCCGACGACTTCATTATAGCCATAGCCAACGTCATTCAGCGTCTGGCTATAGACCAGCTGCATATTCTCGGTGATATTTTCGACCGTGGACCTGGAGCACATATAATAATGGACACGCTATCCACATACCACAGCTGGGACATACAATGGGGCAACCATGACATATTATGGATGGGCGCTCTCGCAGGCAACAAGGCTTGCATTTGCAACGTGATACGCCTCTCTTTACGGTATGCAAATCTTACAACTCTCGAAGACGGATACGGTATAAACCTGCTGCCTCTTGCAACATTCGCAATTGAAACATACAAAGACGACCCATGCGAAGAATTCAAACCTAAAATAGGATCAAACGAGACATTAAAGAATGACACTAAGACCCAACGGCTCATTGCACTGATGCACAAGGCCATAGCCGTGATACAATTCAAGGAAGAGGCCGAAATTTACGATAGACATCCAGAATGGCACATGCAAGACCGAGAACTATTCAATGCCATTAATTATGAAAATGGTACAATAACGTTGGATGGAAAGACCTATTCGTTAAGAAGTAACGACTTTCCTACAATTGACCCGAAACACCCAAATAGCCTCACTCCTGAAGAAAAAAAACTCATTGAAAAGCTTCACCATTCGTTTCAGGTAAGTGAGAAACTGCATAAACATATAAGATTGATTCTTCAGCATGGTTGCATGTATTCCATATATAATAACAATCTTCTTTTTCATGCTTCAATACCTCTTAATAACGATGGAAGCCTAAAAGAGGTTCAAATTGCCTCTGGACAAAAATACAAAGGCCGTGAATTGCTCCACAACATCGGAATGATGATACGTTCAGCTTTCCAAACAGACTCTGCACCAGAAGAAATTGCATACGCCACCGATTATTTTCTATACTTGTGGTGTGGACCGGACAGTCCTCTTTTTGACAAATCAAAAATGGCAACATTCGAACGCTATTTCATCGATGACAAAGAAACCCACAAAGAAGAAAAAGGTTACTACTTCCAATTACGGGACAACGAAAATGTGGTTGACAGCATAATGGATGCATTCGGCGTGCACGGTCCCAATCGCCATATTATCAACGGGCACGTTCCTGTTCATGTCATCAACGGTGAAAATCCGATAAAAGCTAACGGCAAACTTATGGTTATCGACGGAGGGTTCTCACAGGCTTATCACAAAGAAACAGGAATTGCCGGCTACACACTGGTATATCATAGCCGAGGATTCGTTCTTGTACAACATGAACCATTCACAAGTACGAGCGAAGCAATAAGAAAATGTACAGACATTAAAAGCACAACACAGATTGTCGAGATGTCCTCACACCGTATGTTAGTAGCCGATACAGATAAAGGTTCTGAATTGTTGAAGCAAATAAAGGATCTTCAGGAACTACTTTATGCTTATCGGCATGGTTTCATAAAAGAAGATATAAGAAACAATTAAAATTATGTGCTTCCATGTAATAAAGCCTGAATATCGACGTTTAAACAATAGAACAAGTGAAACAAAGTCATTCGCCTATGAACTATTATATTACGCCAGAAGAAATAAAACCGTCAGAAAAGACATTGAATATCATACGTCAAGTTGCCTATACTTACCGAGTGATAGAAATTGACGGACATAATGAATACTATTGCCTAAATTAGAAATGGATAAAAAAGAAATACTGATATCACCATCGCTCCTGTCTGCTGATTTCCTTAATCTTGGAAAAGACATAGAAATGCTGAACCAAAGCGAAGCCGATTGGATACATGTTGACGTTATGGATGGAGTGTTCGTACCCAACATTTCATTCGGCTTCCCAGTAATGGATGCAATATCTCCTCTAAGCAAGAAGCCATTAGATGTTCACATGATGATTGTACATCCAGAACATTACATTAGCGAAGTTGCCAGAGCTGGAGCATATATTATGAACGTACATTATGAAGCATGCACGCATCTTAATCGCACTATTCAGGAAATACATGCAGCCGGTATGAAAGCCGGAATAACAATCAATCCAGCCACTCCGGTATGTATGCTTGAAGACATTATCTGTGATGTCGATTTGGTTCTTATCATGAGCGTAAATCCGGGTTTCGGACGACAAAAATTCATAGAGAATAGCCTGAAGAAAATCAAACAACTACGCCAAATGATTGATGAATGTGACAAAGATGTACTTATTGAAGTCGACGGTGGAATCAACAAAGACACGGCCCCAAGACTCGTCCAAGCAGGGGCAGATGTTCTAGTAAGCGGCAGCTATATCTTCAAATCATCCGACCCAGCAGCAACCATTAAAGAAATGAAATGTCTTTAAATCATACTCATCTGAAGGGACATTTCATTTTCTTTAGCCATTCTTCTAAGATTGAGTATTGCGTATCTCATACGTCCAAGAGCAGTATTAATGCTGACATTAGTTAATTCCGCAATCTCCTTGAAAGACATTTGCTGATAAAAACGCATAAAAACCACCTCTCGCTGGGGAGTCGGAAGACATTCCAGCAGATGTCTCACATCCTCAAGTATTTGTTCGTTGACATACCGGCTCTCCACACTGCTGACAAATATATCTCCAGTCTTCAGGTTTGACAAGTCATTTCCGACTGTAGGTTCTACAATTTTTTCAGAACGCTGCTCTCTGTACCAATCCATTATTACATTATGGGCAATACGCATCACCCATGCACCAAACTTTCCGCTTGTGGTGTATCTTCGCTGCTGCAACTTTGTAACAACCTTAACAAACGTCTCCTGAAATATGTCGTTTGCAACGTCCTGATCTCTCACAACAAACAGAATATATGAAAATATTCTAGACTGATTGCGTGACAAGAGCAAATCAAATGCCTTATTATCACCATCGATATAGGATAGAGCCAACTCTTCGTCGGTCATATCATCAATTATTCTCATTTCTTAATTTTTTGTTTCTTAAGTAAATGTTTATCGATAGGCAAATGAGTTTTAAATTGTCTTATTATCAATAATAATGTTATGACGCACTTTTCGTACTACAGCAAGTATTCATTTCCATGCTTGAACGTCAAGATGTCTTTAAATGTGAGACAAAGGTAAATACTTTTAACGTAATAACCAAGAAAATTAACAAAAAAGCGAGAATATATTTATTTTGGGGTCACAGAAAGATAGCCAAATACTAACTCAGAAAATCATATTCGTTCTTTACACAAATAATTTAGAGGAATAAAAGTCATTGTTTATCATTAACTTTGGCATGATGTTTATTGCATATTTATATAAAAAGCGTAACTTTGTAGTCGATTATAATCAAAGTATATGACGTTTGACAGACTTTTGGGGTTTAATCCGCAAACAATGAGCTATAAGACAGAATTTTTAGCCGGCGTGACAACCTTCCTTACTATGTGTTACATTCTTGCCGTAAATCCAGCCATACTCTCGACCACTGGAATGGATAAGGGTGCTGTGTTTACCGGTACAGCCATAGCTTCGGCTATAGCCACACTTTTACTGGCAATTATGGCAAAGCTGCCTTTTGCACAGGCTCCTAGTATGGGGCTTAATGCCTTTTTCGCCTTCACTCTCTGCCAAGCCATGGGTTTCACATGGCAACAGTCGCTTGCCGCAATGCTCGTCGAAGGAATTATCTTCATCCTTATTACCTTTTTGAACATCAGAGAAATGATTCTCGACAGCATACCAAAGAACCTTCGTTTTGCAATATCAGCCGGTATAGGTATGTTCATTGCATTTATCGGATTGAAAAATGCAGGAATTATAACATATGATCCTGCTACGTTTGTAAAACTTGGAGAGTTTACACGAACGTCAGTCCTTGGTATCATTGCAATATTGCTTAGCGGCACACTGATGGTAAGAAAGGTGAAAGGGGCATTGTTCTATAGCATCATCATTACCACAATTGTCGGCATACCGCTTGGAGTAACCCATTTGAGCCAAGGATGGATACCCATAGACGCGCCCCATTCTATCGCTCCCGTATTCTGCAAATTCGACTTTTCCGGATTTTTCACATTGAAAATGTTCATGGTAATATTCTCACTACTTATCGTAAATATATTCGACACAATTGGCACCATGGTAGGATTGGCTCAAAAGACAGGCATAACAAAGCCCGATGGTACGATTCCACGCATCAAGGAAGCAATGCTCAGCGACGCGATAGGAACGACATGCGGAGCATTCCTAGGCAGTTCTACAATTTCAACATACGTAGAGAGTGCATCGGGCGTGGCAGAAGGAGGAAGGTCAGGCTTAACGTCAGCGGTTGCCGGGATATTGTTTTTGATTTCAATTTTTTTATCACCAGTATTCCTCCTTATACCAGGAGCTGCAACTAGCGGTGCCTTGGTCATGGTGGGGGTATTAATGGTAGATTCCATAAAGAAAATAGACTTGAGCGACATTTCCGAAGCATTTCCAGCATTCATCACAATGATAACAATGGTGCTTTGCTACTCTATTGCAGATGGCATCTGTCTGGGGATTTTGAGTTATGTGATAATAAAACTATGCTCAGCAAAGGTGAAAGATCTCAATATCATGCTTTATGTTCTAGCTGTGCTGTTTATTCTTAATTTCATTTTTGCATGAAGTAATCGCAAGACTCCAATTACACATACTAAGATGCAACAGGTTGTCACTATGCTAAATTTTATTAACGGGCAATAACATTTTTCGCTTAATCATTGGAATTCATTAACTTTGCATTAACCATAAGTACGAAAACTTATCTTCAATAATAAATGAAACAGTACAAATTAGTGAACAATATCGTAGGATGGCTGACATTTTTTGTTGCCGCCTTCGTCTATTGTTCTACAATTGAGCCGACAGCCAGTTTCTGGGACTGTCCTGAATTTATTACAACAGGTTACAAACTGGAAGTAGGACATCCGCCAGGCGCACCGTTCTTCATGCTGACAGCCAATCTGTTCTCTCAGTTTGCAAGCGACCCTTCACAAGTGGCACGGATGGTCAACACAATGAGTGCTTTGCTTAGCGCGACAACCATCCTGTTTCTCTTCTGGAGCATCACACATCTTACACGTAAACTGATACTGAAAGATTGGTCAGAACTCACTACAGGCAAAATGATTGCAATAGAAGCATCAGGCCTGATCGGCGCTCTTATTTATACATTCAGCGACACGTTCTGGTTCTCAGCTGTAGAAGGCGAGGTTTACGCCTATTCTTCGGCTTTTACAGCTATTGTGTTCTGGCTCATACTGAAATGGGAAGATCATGCCGACGAGCCTCATAGCGACAGATGGCTGGTTCTTATCGCCTATATGACCGGACTTTCTATCGGCGTACACCTGCTCAACTTGCTCTGCATACCTGCCATAGTGCTCGTGTTCTGCTACCGCAAGTATCCCCACATAGAGCTTAAAGGTTCTCTGATTGCCCTTGCAGTGTCATTCGCTATTGTTGCTGGTGTGCTGTACGGTGTAGTGCCGGGCATCATAACCGTCGGTGGATGGTTCGAGCTTTTATTCGTAAATGTCTTAGGTTGTCCGTTCAATACCGGCGTAATAATATACATTGTTTTGCTTGTGGCAACCGTGATCTGGGCTATATACGAAACTTACACTGACAGGAATTTCAAACGTCAGAATATAGCCTTCGTTCTGTCAGTCGGACTGCTCGGCATACCGTTCTACGGTTACGGCTGGTCAGCTGCCGTCATCGGCATCATTGCCCTGGCAGCACTGCTATTCGTTCTCAATCTTCGCAAGAAAGAGGGTCGTCAGCTAGTTCCACGTATAACGGCACGAGTCAAAAACACAGTACTTCTATGTATGCTCATGCTGATGATAGGATATTCAACATACGCTGTCATCGTAATACGTTCGTCAGCCAATCCGCCAATGGACCAGAACTCTCCCGAGGACATCTTCACTCTCGGCAGCTATCTTAGTCGTGACCAGTACGGTGACCGGCCCTTGCTTTACGGACAGGCCTACACGTCACAAGTGGCATTCGACGTGCAAGGCAACGAGTGCATTCCCCGTATGGATTCAGGTGCTCCGATATGGCAACGCAAAGAAAAGGCCAGCAAGGACGAGAAAGACTCTTATTTCATAGTAAGCCATAAAGACAAAGTAGTTTATGCTCAGAACATGTTATTCCCACGCATGTACAGTCCTGATCATGCCAGTGCCTACGAGAATTGGCTCGGAGGCGTAGATGGCACAGAAGTGCCATACGACCGATGCGGAGAGACCGTGAACGTTAAAGTACCGTCACAACTCGACAACATACGTTTCTTCCTCTCCTATCAGTGCAACTTCATGTACTGGAGATACTTCATGTGGAACTTTGCCGGAAGACAAAACGACATGCAAGGCAGTGGCGAACTTGAACACGGCAACTGGATTACCGGTATATCGTTTATCGACAATCTTATGCTCGGCGACCAAAGCAAACTGCCAGACGACCTCAAGGCCAACAAGGGACATAACGTGTTCTATTGTATGCCGCTCATCCTTGGACTGATTGGACTGTTCTGGCAGGCCTGGAGAGGTAAACGCGGAATACGCCAGTTCTGGGTTGTATTCTTCCTCTTCTTTATGACAGGTCTCGCTATCTGAACCAGACGCCGATGCAGCCACGCGAACGTGACTATGCTTACGCCGGTTCGTTCTACGCCTTTGCCATCTGGTGCGGTATAGGAGTGGCAGCCATTATAGACATGCTGAAGAAGAAGCTGAATCTTAACGAGACAGCTACTGCAGCAGTAGTCGGAGTAATCTGCCTGCTTGTGCCAATACAAATGGCTTCGCAGACATGGGACGACCACGACCGCAGCGGACGCTACACCTGTCGCGATTATGGCCAGAACTACTTGATGACTCTACAGGACAAGGGCTATCCGATAATATTCACCAACGGCGACAACGATACATTCCCACTTTGGTACAACCAAGAAGTAGAGGGTGTACGAACCGACGCAAGAGTATGCAATCTCAGCTACCTCCAGACCGACTGGTACATCGATCAGATGAAACGTCCAGCCTACGATTCGCCTTCTGTGCCAATATCGTGGCCGCGTCTCGACTACTGTTCAGGGACTAACGAGTATATCCAGGTGCAACCCGAAATCAAGCAGCAAATACTACAGTTCTTTAAAGAGAATCCTGTTGCTGCACGCAAACAGTTCGGAGATGATCCGTTCGATGTCAAGAACATAATGAAGTACTGGGTACGTTCAAAAGATCCATCTATGCGAGTCATTCCTACGGACACTCTTTACATCAAGATAGACAAGGAAGCTGTCAGACGAAGCGGAATGATGATGGCAAGCGACCCAATTCCTGACAAGATGGTGATTTCGCTGGCCGGAAAACGCGGACTCGGAAAGGGTCAACTGATGATGCTCGAAATCATTTCACAGTGTAATTGGACACGTCCTGTGTATGTTGCAACTACTGTCGGTGAAGACAATTACATGAACCTGGGCGACAACTTTGTACAAGAAGGACTGGCCTACCGCATTACACCATTCACGACCAACAAGCGAGGCGTGAAGAACTATGATACGGAGAAAGCATACAACAATATGATGTATCGCTACAAATGGGGCGGACTGGAAAAGCCTGGGCTATATGTCGATGAGACGCTGATGCGTATGTGCATCACCCACCGTCATTTGTTTGCCCAACTAGCCTTACAATTGATAGCCGAAAAGAAGAACGACAAGGCTCTCAAAGTGCTACAGAAGTGTGAGAAGGTTCTTCCTTCATACAATGTTCCTATGACATTCCTGTCGGGTGGTGCCGACTTGGCACGTGCATACGCTCTCATCGGGCAGAAAGTCAAGGCCAAACAGCTGCTTGACACAGTATGGAAGAACACCGAGCAATATGCACGATGGTATGTAGGTCTGACCGGCAAACGTTTCATACAGTCACAGAACGACTTCCTACGTCAGGCATGGATGATGCAGAGTCTGGCTGAGACGACAGCTTTGATAGCATGAAGCGGCCAAGCGCACCAAAACGCTAAACATGCTTTATGCTACATATCAGGCAAAAGGCGGAACGGTACAATAAACGGCAGTGGTCAAATGATTATAGAACAACCAGCCTTTTGGCTACGGTGGCTTTACCCTCTCGCTACTTGGAGAATGAGCCGTCACGAGAAAGCAGTATATCTGACTTTCGACGACGGCCCCATCCCCGAGTCAACACCATTCATATTAAAGACTTTACGCGACAACGGCATAAAGGCTACATTCTTCATGGTCGGCGATAACGTCAGGAAATATCCAGATTTGTACAGACGGATTGTGGACGAGGGGCATCAGGTGGGAAATCACACATTTCATCACCTCGGAGGTTTCAAGCATCTGGCCAGTACATACATTAAGGACACAAACAAAGCAAACAAACTGATAAACGCCAAGCTGTTCAGGCCACCACATGGATGCATGAGCTACGGCGAATATTTCTGGCTCAGGAGAAAGTACCGCATTGTGATGTGGGATTTGGTGACTCGTGACTACTCTAAATGGATTACGGCCGAGGACATTGTCTATAATGTGAAAAGATATGCTCGAAATGGATCTATTATAACTTTCCATGATTCGTTGAAGAGCATAAACAAGCTACATACTGCACTGCCCGAATCGATAGAATGGTTGAAAGAAAATGGCTATGAGTTCAAGACTTTTCCATAAATTAAATGCACGAACAGTCTGTATGAATAGTAAAAAAACTTCAGATTGATAAAACTACAAAGAAATCAAAGCCGGTACTGATGAAGTAATTTTATCTATACCGGCTTTTGTTTTATCCTCAATTTATTTAACCCAAATCGGTCATTAGACTTCCGAAGTAGTTCATGTCATTGTTGTACAGATTTCTTTCGGCTTTGACGCAGGCGTAGCGGGCTACGTCAAGGAAAAACTAAAGAAAGATGGGTGGCAAGGACGTGATAACGGCGAAGAGTGAACTATATTGGAACTATAAATCACGTTCTAATAACCAATTCGGGCTTAAGTAAGCGGATTAATATCAATTGACAAATGGAAAGACGATACAGAAAAGACAAATTACGGAATAGTAGAACCTATATGTTGCTTCATGGCATTGCGACCTACATGGACAGGTATTATCTGGACGGTATACTCGGGCTTATCCCGGGAGGGATTGGAGACATTATATCAGGCCTGTTTTCTCTAACTTATGTTTATTTTGCGATGTTCAGACTTAAGTCCATTCCTCTCACAATGGCAATACTAAACAACATCATGCGCGACATCATTCTCGGACTGATACCGTTTTATGTAGGTGACGCTGTCGACTTTTTCCACAATTCTAACAGTCGGAATCTTTATCTGATTGACGGCTATCTTAACAACGACGAGCCAATAATAAATGAAATAAACAGAAAGGCAACAATGTCAACAATAATAGCCATTATGCTCGTAATTCTAATTTTTGCAATGCTCTCCTTACTTGGATGGATTGCCAAAGAAATAGGTTCGCTACTCTTCATTTAGTAATGATTAAAAAATAACTTGGTACATTTTTGTGTCCTTATTATGAAGT
>CALBJK010000234.1 GCA_937892695.1 uncultured Prevotella sp. | reverse complement strand
AATATCCCCTCAGAAATCCGCACCTTTTTCTCAGAAAAACGTCGCAGTATGGTTATGGACACATTCATGCGCCTGCTTGAAGGCTAAAATTCCGCTTTGTATCTATTTTAATGTGTCGCTTTCCACCATAAAGTATTCATCTTTGATGCCATTGCTTTAGCGTCTATACTTGGATCTGAAACTGTGATGCCAGAAAATGTTTTTATCGGTGTAACGCTTCCGTCACGTCCCGAATAGAAGCTTGGTGTATTTACCTTGTAAGGTACAAGTTGCTTCAAGAGTATGTTATACCTATCGTAGGTAGCTTCATCGTTACCACAAAGATGTCGAACATAGTCGCCGAAATCAAAATACCGTGTAGGCTCGCTGTGCCCTCCGTCCAGGTCTTGAAGCTCGCTGTTAGTTTCTGTCGAGTATTCGTGCGTAGCATTTATTTCTTTCATCATGGCAGCCATGGCGTCCATATTACGACAATCGGTGACTCCCAATGTTCCATACGGGTAAGTGTAGCTGCTGTAAAAGGTAAGAAAATCGTTACAGACCTGATTATAGTCGGGATTGTCACCGACAAGGTACTTCAATATCTTATGATAGGGCATTCCATAGTTCATAACCTCACTTGTCGAAGCTATCAGATAGTCGGTAACATTACGCAGAGAGTAGGCCACTTCGACACATGACAGATAGCAGTCGTCGAAAAGCAAAAATTGGGCGTGGATACCGGCGTCAGACAACGCTCCTGCGAAGTCATCGATGTCAATCTGGTATTTACTAATGCCACCACCGAAATATTTCAGCTTGTCGTTGTCTCTTAGCTTTGGTAGCCACCCTTCTCCGTGACATCCAGTTATGATGGCGTATGTAGGAGCTGGCGTATAATGCTTCACATCTTTCAGTATATTTGCGATTCCTTCACGTGACGTGTGGTCGTAGGTTCCGTACACTTTTAGTACATTACGTGTGCATTCTCCTTTATCATATCTGATTTCAATCAGTTTGCTTTCAGTTTCTGACGTTGACAAGAACACGATGATTCTTGTAGTCTTCAGCCCACCCATCTCTGTGATTGCCGTTTCCATGTCGTCAAGATTCTGCAAGAAGTTATAGTAAAGGCTACTTGACGGTCCGGAGTAGGGCATAAATACAAATATGGTTTTATGAGTCGATTTCTCTGTCGAATCCGAATTTTCGTTTATACAGGATGCAAACAGGAACAGTAATATGAAAAGTAATAGATTTCTCATTTCGTGCAGGAATAGTTGGTTAAAAAAAGAAGTCGTGCAGTGTAAAATAAAATACACGGCACAACTTCTTATAGTAAAGACTCAATTATTTGCTCTTCAGTGCAGCAAGCGAAACTTTCAGAGCCTCTATTTTCTCTACGCTGTCGCTTTCCTTCTTACGTTCTAGCGCAACGACAGCCTCGGGGGCGTGAGCCACAAACTTATCATTAGACAGTTTCTTTCTGACCCCAGCAAGAAAGCCTTCGAGATGTTTCAGCTGGGCTTCCTGCTTCTCTATCTCAGCTTCGACATCAATCATATTGCCCAAAGGAACTGCAAACTCGTCTGTACTGACCATGAAGGCTGCAGCTGTCGAATCTTTGTCCTCAACAGTATTGATAGACGACAAGTTGGCCATTTTCTTTATCACACAATCGTATGCAGCATAGTTATTCTTACCGACACACTGAAGTTGGAGAGCCTCTTTGTTGGCAATGTTCTTTTGGTTGCGTACTGTGCGCACTCCGCTGACAATCTGTTTGACACTGTCAATGTCGTCGACGAGTTGGCGGTCGTCGGGCGTGAAAGCAGGAATGTCTAGCTGTTCACGCATAATCGATTTGCCGTCTTTTCTGTCATAGATGTGCTGCCATAATTCTTCGGTGATGAACGGCATGAAAGGATGCAGCATCTTCAGCAGAGTTTCAAAGAAACTTAACGTAGCATTGAGCGTTGTCTTTTCGATGGGGTTACCGTATGTCGGCTTTATCATTTCGAGATACCAACTTGAGAATTCGTCCCAGAACAATCTGTAGACAGCCATCAGAGCCTCGGATATACGGTATTTGCTAAAGAGGTCGTCCACTTCGGCATTGGTCTGACGCAGTTTGGCCGCAAACCAGGCTGTTGCGATAGCGTTCTCCTTTGGTTGTTGCGCATTGTCGTCAATGCTCCATCCTTTGACAAGACGGAAAGCATTCCATATCTTGTTATTAAAGTTGCGCCCCTGTTCGCAAAGGCTTTCGTCGAAAAGTATATCGTTGCCGGCAGGCGCTGACAGCATCATACCCATTCTTACGCCGTCGGCTCCATATTTGTCGATAAGCATAAGAGGGTCGGGCGAATTGCCAAGGCTCTTCGACATTTTCCGTCCCAGCTTGTCCCTGACTATACCTGTGAAGTAGACGTTTCGGAACGGCATTTGTCCGCGATACTCGTATCCGGCCATTATCATTCTAGCTACCCAGAAAAATATGATGTCCGGACCCGTCACGAGGTCGCTTGTTGGATAATAATATTTTATCTCATCGTTGTCGGGATGGTTGATACCGTCAAACACCGAAATAGGCCAAAGCCAACTAGAGAACCATGTGTCAAGACAGTCTTCGTCTTGACGGATATCATTCGTTGTCAGCGATGGATTCTGCTCTTGAGCCTTCTTTAATGCAGCTTCAGGAGTCTCGGCCACGATAACACCGTTTTTGCCATCTGCGGTCTTGAAGTAGTAGGCCGGGATACGATGACCCCACCACAACTGACGGCTGATGCACCAGTCTTTGATATTTTCGAGCCAATGGCGGTAGGTGTTCTTGTATTTGGTAGGATAGAAATGAATGTCATCGTTCATGACTGGCGGCAGGGCGATTTCTGCAAAATGTTTCATTGCCAGAAACCACTGTGTGGAGAGCTTCGGTTCGATAGGCACGTTTGTACGTTCGGAGAATCCTACCTTGTTGTTATAGTCTTCCACTTTCTCCATTAGTCCGGCCTGTTTCAGGTCTTCTTCAATCTTCTTTCTTACATCCATACGATCCATACCGACATACAATCCGGCTGCCTCGCTGATAGTGCCGTTATCGTTGAATATGTCGATAGTGTCAAGATGATGTTTCAGTCCGAGAGCATGGTCATTGATATCATGTGCAGGTGTCACCTTCAGACAGCCGGTTCCGAACTCGATGTCTACATATTCGTCCTCGATTACCGGAATTTCTCTTCCTACCAGAGGTACGATCACGTGCTTGCCGCGCAGCCACTGGTTCTTTGGATCGTTCGGGTTAATGCACATGGCTGTGTCGCCCATGATGGTTTCTGGACGCGTCGTAGCGACCACGGCGTAATAGCCTTTGTCGTCTTTGTGTATCTGGTTGCCCTCACCTCGCACATCTAAGTCTTGTTCGACGATGCGGTATTTGAGATAATAGAGTTTAGAATGTTCATCTTTGTAAATCACCTCTTCGTCTGAAAGTGCAGTCTGGGCTTTAGGATCCCAGTTGACCATTCTCACACCACGGTATATGAGGCCTTTGTTGTAAAGGTCACAAAAGACTTTTATCACGCCCTTCGAACGTGTTTCGTCCATTGTAAAGGCCGTTCTGTCCCAGTCGCAGCTTGCACCGAGCTTGCGCAGTTGCTTGAGGATTATTCCGCCGTGCTCATGAGTCCAGTCCCACGCATGTTGAAGAAATTCGTCGCGTGTGAGGTCGGCCTTCTTGATGCCTTGCTGGGCTAGCTTGCCTACAACTTTGGCTTCTGTAGCTATAGATGCATGGTCAGTTCCCGGTACCCAACATGCGTTCATGCCTTTCATTCTGGCACGTCGTACAAGAATGTCTTGTATGGTATTGTTGAGCATGTGCCCCATGTGCAGGACTCCTGTCACATTTGGCGGTGGAATGACTATTGTATATGGTTTGCGTTTATCGGGCTTACTGCTGAACAGTTTGTTGTCAAGCCAGTACTGATACCATTTGGATTCCACTGAATGTGGGTCGTATTTGCTTGCTAATTCCATTATAAGAGTATTTTCTGTATAAAAACATTGCAAAATTACTAAAAATACATGGAAAAGTAGTACATTTGCATGGTTAATAATTTGTTATGCATTCGAAAAAAGAGAAATTGATGGCTTTTGGCCGTATGCTGGATGTAGTGGACACTCTCCGCGTGAAATGTCCATGGGATGTGAAACAGACAAATGAGAGTCTGCGTCCTAACACAATAGAGGAAACTTACGAACTTTGCGACGCTCTTCTGAAAGACGACGAGGCAAATATCTGTAAGGAACTCGGCGATGTTCTGTTGCATGTATGTTTTTATGCGAAAATAGGTGACAAGAAAGGAGAATTTGATATTGCCGACGTATGTAACAAGCTGACAGACAAGCTTATTTTCCGTCATCCCCACGTATACCATCCATCCCAAGTGGGTGCTGCCGTTCCCCGCCCGTTACCATACGGCGAGAAAGGTGAAACGGACAAAATGCAGAAAGCTTCGACAGCAAAAGAAGTAGTGGAAAACTGGGAACAAATAAAACTGAAGGAGAAGGACGGCAACAAGAGCGTCCTCGCTGGTGTGCCAGAGTCCTTGCCTTCTATGCTGAAAGCTTTCCGAATACAAGAAAAAGCACGAAATGTAGGTTTCGACTGGGAAGACAAAGGCGATGTTTGGGGTAAAGTGAGGGAAGAACTGGACGAACTGGAGGCCGAATTGCGAAAAGAAGACAGTGTGCATGCTCTCGAAGAGTTCGGCGATTTTCTGTTCAGTGTCATCAATGCAGGAAGACTTTACAAGCTCAATCCAGACAATGCACTTGAAAAAACAAACCACAAATTTATAAGACGCTTCAATTATATAGAAGAACATAGCATCAAAATAGGTAAGCCGTTGAAAGACATGACCCTTGGTGAAATGGACAAGCTGTGGAATGAAGCGAAGAAAATGGAGGAAAGAAAATGAAAAGTCTTAAATATCTTTGTCTTATATTGTGCACAGTATTCTTTGCTGCAGGATGTAAACATACGGCGAAAAAGGCTGAAGCTCCAGCCAAAGAAACGTCGGCTGTCAAAGACTCGACCGTTTACGGTGTGTGTGGTGATGGTACAGCCATGCATACATTACAGCTAATAACGGATGTAGGAGATACAATCGAGTACACTCTGCTTGACAGCGACGGAAACCCGACTGACGTACAAGGAGGGTTGATGGCCGGCGACCGGATGGCAGTAATCGGCACAACGGTGGACGGAGAAAGGGTAGGGACTCATGTCATCAACATGACAACTCTGCTCGGGAAATGGGGAAGCATAGACAAAAACTTTGAAATAGAAGAAGGCGGAGTTGTAAAGTCTTACGTCAAGGCCGAATCGCATCCTTGGACTTCATGGAAAATCGTCAATGGCAAATTGCTGCTCAACCGCGATACATTCACAATAAATTCGCTAGGAGCCGACTCTTTGCTTCTTGAAAACAATAAAGGAATATTTGCTTACAAGCACCTCTTAGGTACAGGCGAAAAATAAACATTATACTTTTTATGACTCCTTTCCGTGTACACATTCTAGGATGTGGTAGCGCGATGCCAACTTTGCGACACAATCCGTCGTCGCAAGTGGTAGAAATACGCGAAAAACTCTTTATGATTGACTGTGGGGAGGGCACGCAAGTACAACTCCGCCGGTCAAGATTGGGTTTCACAAAAGTAAACGCACTCTTTGTATCCCATCTTCATGGCGACCACTGTCTGGGAATAATAGGAATGATTTCCACTTTCGGAATGCTCGGACGTACAGCTCCGTTTCACATTTATGCCACACCCGAATTTAAACGCGTACTCGATGTACAGATGCAGATCTTCTGCCAGAATCTGGAATTCGACGTTGTGTTTCATCCTGTAGACACGACAAAGCGGCAAATTATTTATGAAGACCGAAGTATTGCGGTCAAGACTATCCCATTGCGCCACAGGATTCCATGTTGCGGATATCTGTTTTCGGAGAAACCAACCTTGCCTCATATCCGCCGCGACATGATTGACTTTTACAAGATTCCGCTCAGCCAAATCAACAATATAAAAAACGGTACAGACTGGACTGACGAGGATGGCAACCGCATTCCGAATGCCAGACTGACACGACCCTCTGACAAACCGCGTAGCTATGCTTACTGCAGTGACACCATTTACATGCCAGATCTGTACAAAACCGTTAGAGGAGTTAACACGCTTTACCACGAGTCTACTTATCTTAGTAAGGAAGAGAAAATGGCTGCCTTGTATTATCACAGCACGGCTGCTCAGGCAGCTAAGGTTGCAAATGAGGCAGAAGTGTCACAACTCATAATCGGCCATTTCAGTGCGCGATATGAGGACGCGACAGTGCTTTTAGACGAAGCTAAGAAGACATTCGAGCACACAATACTTGCAAAAGAAGGTCTTATTGTTGATGTGTAGTTAAATAATTTTAATAAAATATCAAAAAAGCGTGATAGGATGTATTTTACCAACTATTTTGCTTATCTTTGCGAAAGATAAAGCAAGCGAATGCAATGAAAGTTAGCTTTCAAATTGCCGAGTGCAGCTCTTCTACAAGAATATAAAGCGCGTTTTATTTTCTAAAGATTATTTATATGGTAAAATACATTTACTCTATAGGATTGATGATGTCATGTATATGTGCGGTGCCGGCTCATGCCGAAGCATACGCCAATGCTGAATTGGAAATAATAGAGAACGGCGTACACGACATCGGCATTTCTGTAACCGAATCGATTGTTCGCGTGACAGGTGCCAACGGCCAGACACTTTCCATTTACAATGTGGCCGGTGTAAGGGTGTTTAGCCGTAAAATTGACAGTCCAGACAAGCGGATAGAGCTGAATCTACCCAAAGGATGCTATATTATAAAGGTAGGAAAGACTGTACGTAAGATTTCCTTACGCTGATAATACTGTTTTTATTGCACCATGGAGGTCAATAGACGGAAGGATTTTTCTGATATTGTAAAGAAATACAGCGAACCTTTGTATTGGAAAATCCGCCGTATTGTCCTTACTCACGACGATGCAAACGACATTCTTCAAAATGTTTTCATAAAAGCGTGGAACAATCTCGATGATTTTAAAAACAAATCGAAGATTTCCACATGGCTGTACCGTATTGCTGTAAATGAATCGTTGGATTTCTTACGAAGGCAGCATCAGTCTGTTTCTTTGAATATGGAATGTGACAACGGAATAGCAAGCCATCTTCTTGCCGACCGATATTTTGATGGCGATCACACTCAAGCTCTACTTCAAGAAGCAATATCCACTTTGCCTGATGTTCAGAGACTTGTCTTCAATCTCAGATACTATGATGAAATGAAATATTCAGAAATGAGCGTTTTGCTAGACACCAGCGAAGGATCGCTGAAAGCCAGCTATCATATTGCTGTTAAGAAAATAACCGAATATTTTAAGACTCATGATTAAACCTTTGTCCTGTTATTACGTCATAATAATAAAGTGAATAGTTATGGAGACTGACGAAAAGTTTTTAGAGGTGAACTTTGGCAAGGCTAACCCTTTTAAGGTTCCTGACGGATATTTTGCTGACTTCGAGTCTCGTATGATATGCCGGATAAATGAAGAAAAAGCTCAGTCCGTCGGGAAATCGGGCAAGTCTATATTTATGCGTGCGCTAAGACCTTTATTGGCTGCGGCTTGCATTTTAGGAATAGTATTCGGCTTATTGGCTTACTTTAGTAAAGACAGCAGTCTTAATAATTCAACCGCCAACAACAATGCCAATAGCTATCCGGCGGCATCATCATACAGTGCTGTTGATGCCATGGCCGACAATGCGATGATGGACAATGACGACATCTATGCCCTTGTGTCTAATTATTAAATGAAGTATACAGTGAAAAGAACGATATTTTTCTTGCTGGTTTCTTGCTTGTGCGTATCCTTAGTATACGGACAGAGGCATCGGAAATTTGATCCAAATAAGTTTGAGGCTGACCTCGAACAGTTTATCGCTCAAGATGCCTGCCTATCGCCTTATGAATCATCTGTTTTTTTCCCAGTTTATCGTGAAATGCGTAAGAAACAGATGGCTTATTTCGGTGAAGATCGTCGCTATAGGCTTGTCGATACATCAAATGACAAAGCTTGTGCACAAGCCATAAAAAGGCACGACCAGATTGATATTGAAATCAAGAAGATACAGCAGAGCTATCACAACAAGTTCTTGAAAATACTTCCGGCCTCAAAAGTTTTCAGGATTTTAAGGTCAGAAGACAAATTCCACCGTCAAATGTTCAACCGGGCAGCCAGGCATGACAGAATGAGGAAAGGAAGATGAAACGTTATTTTATCTATCTTTCATACGACGGAACACGGTATCACGGTTGGCAGATACAGCCTAATGGCATTTCGGTACAAGAGACGCTTCAGATCTCGTTGTCAAAGATTTTAAGGGTCGAGTTGCCGGTAGTAGGGGCAGGCAGGACAGACAGCGGAGTCCACGCACGCGTGATGGTTGCGCATTTCGATTGCGAACAATCTGTAGATTGTAGGCAATTGGCTTACCGACTGAATAGGATTCTTCCACGCGATATAGCGGTCTATTCAGTCCGAAATGTACCGTCAGAAGTTCATGCCCGTTTCAGTGCACTATCGCGCACTTATCATTATTATGTCCATACAAGAAAAGATCCGTTTTGCCGACATTATTCTTGTGAGCTTCATTATAATATAGATTTTACTTTGATGAACGAAGCCGCGACCCATCTTTTAGAAGTTTCAGACTTCGGAGCATTCTGCAAAGCACATACCGATGTGAAGACTACAATTTGCAATGTTTCTGAAGCCAGATGGATACAAGACAATGATTATTGCTGGCATTTTCGTATTTCGGCCAACAGATTTTTGCGCAATATGGTGAGAGCTGTTGTCGGGACCTTAATAGAGGTCGGAAGACACCGCATTACCATTTCTGACTTTGACAGTATCATAGCAGGGCGCAATCGTTCGGCTGCAGGTGAGAGTATGCCTGGCAACGCCCTGTTTTTGGAAAATATACAATACGGATTCTGATAAAAGTTGTTTCTTATGTGGCTTCTCTTCGCCTTTCTCTCCGCCGGCTTGCTCGGTTTCTATGATGTTTTTAAGAAACGGTCATTAAATGGTAACGCCGTTCTGCCGGTATTGTTCATCAATACTGTCATTTGTGCAGCGATTTTCATGCCGTTCGTATTTCTGTCGTCAGCAACATCTATGCTTGATGGAAGTGATTTTTATGTTCCAGACAGCGGATGGGAAGGCCAGAAATACATAATTCTAAAGAGCATCATCGTCTTGCTGTCATGGATATTCGGCTACTACGCAATGAAGCATCTGCCAATAACAATAGTAGGCCCAATAAATGCTACACGCCCAGTTTTGGTACTCATAGGTGCTGTTGTCGTATATGGCGAAAGACTTAATATTTATCAATGGATAGGCGTTGTATTAGCTATGGCATCATTTGTTCTGCTCAATCGTAGCAGTCGAAAAGAAGGCATAGATTTCAAACATGACAGATGGATTTACTTTCTAGTTCTTGCAGCTGTCATGGGGGCAATTAGTGGGTTGTACGACAAATACTTAATGGCTTCGTATGTCGACGGTGGGTTGGGGCTTCCACGTATGGCAGTACAAAGTTGGTACAATGTCTACCAATCGGTCATGATGGGAATAGTCATGCTTGTTGTTTGGCTTCCCAAACGTAGAGTCTCAACTCCGTTTAAATGGCGATGGAGTATAGTCCTCATTAGTGTTTTCCTTAGTGCAGCCGATTTTCTTTATTTCTATTCATTGAGTCTGCCAGATGCGATGATTTCGGTTGTATCTATGGTTCGTCGCGGTAGCGTAATTGTAAGCTTCTTGTTTGGAGCACTGATTTTCCATGAGAAAAACCTCAAAGGTAAAGCCATCGACCTGCTCTTAGTACTCCTTGGAATGCTGTTTTTGTACATTGGCAGTAGGTGAAAGATTTTTAGATTACAACAGTGAGTTATTGGCAAAGCATTTGGTTATTATTATTGTAATGTTGAGAAAGTATCCAACAATCCAACAATAACTTTTTAAAAATATAAAATACTGCACACTACATTTGGCAATGTGCAAGGAAGGTATTAACTTTGCACAGAATTTATTAAATTGTGCAGTGGATAAGACGAAGAGCCTCAATTCATATATAGAAAACAGCATCGTTGACAATTGGGACAAAGATGCCTTTACGGATTATAAGGGTAAGACATTACAGTTTCATGATGTCGCTAGGAAAATAGAAAAGCTTCATATCCTATTTGAGAGTTGCGGAATAAACAAAGGCGACAAAATAGCTCTCTGTGGGCGCAACAGCAGCCACTGGGGAGTCGCATTTCTTGCAACCATTACCTACGGAGCCGTAGCTGTTCCGATACAGAACGAATTTACCTCAGAGCAGATACATAATATTGTCAACCACAGTGACGCAAGACTGCTGTTTGTTGGTGATATCGTAGCGACGCATGTACAAGCAGAAGCAATGCCCGACATAGAAGGCATTATCTATATTCCTGACTTTTCGCTTATTAATTCGAGGGCTGAACAGCTGACATACGCCCGCGAGCATCTTAATGAGATGTTTGGAAAGCGTTATCCTAAATTTTATCGCAAAGAGCATGTCCATTTCTATAAAGAAGAGGATCCAGAGCAGTTAGCAATGATAAACTATACTAGTGGAACAACAGGATTCTCAAAGGGAGTTATGCTTCCTTACCGAGCAATATGGAGCAATATTGACCATATACTGTCTGTGATGGACGGCAATGTCAAAACTGGCAGTAATATAGTCTGCTCATTGCCTATGGCTCACATGTACGGACTGGCAGTCGACTTTCTATATGGCGTGATCAACGGTTGTCACCTCTACTTTTTGACACGGCTCCCATCCCCAACGCTGATAGCCGAGGCTTTCGCTTCAGTGAAGCCAAGGCTTATCTCGTTAGTACCGCTTGTAGTGGAAAAAATTATCCGTAAGAAAATATTTCCTATCACACAGACTAACCGCATGAGACTTCTTCTCAACACACCTGTAGTGAACAAACGTATAAAACAGAAAATACGCGAACAGGTTATGACTGTATTCGGAGGTGAAGTTTACGAGATAATCGTAGGTGGTGCTCCCTTGAATAAAAGAATTGAGAATTTCTTGAGAAGTATAGACTTCCCCGTGACAATAGCTTACGGTCTAACAGAAACGGCACCTCTGATAACCCTGTCTGACCATACGCAGTATCTTCCATGTTCGTGTGGAACTGTGGTCAAGCACATGGAGGTCAAAGTGGAAAGTCCTGACCCTTCAAATATAGAAGGCGAGTTGCTGACACGTGGTATGAATGTGATGAAGGGATATTACAAGAACGAAGAAGCCACAGCCAAGGTCATTGACGAGCACGGTTGGCTTCATACAGGCGATTCGGCCACAATCTCCGAAGACGGTCACATTTATATAAAAGGACGGATTAAAAACATGCTTCTCGGAGCAAACGGGCAGAACGTTTATCCAGAAGAGATAGAAGACAAGCTCAACTCAATGCCTATGGTAGGTGAATGTCTCCTAGTGCAGAGAGGTGACAAACTCGTCGCGCTTGTATATCCAGATGTAGAAGAAACTAGTGAGATAGGTTTGGACGAAAATGACATCGAAAATGTTATGGAACAAAACCGTTTGTCTATTAATGAGACATTGCCCTCATTCAGCAGAATATCGCGCATAGAGATTCAAAAAGAAGAATTCAAGAAAACTCCCAAGAAAAGTATAAAACGATATTTATATAAAGAGTCGGCATTGGCCCAAAACGAGTAGTAGCTAGAGAATATAATAAAAATCAGGAAGATGGTAATACCAAGTTTTAACTCACTCATCGAAAAGAGCATAATAGACAACTGGGACTGCGATGCACTTACCGATTTTCAAGGTGCTACGCTCCAAACTCACGACGTGGCCCGAAAGATAGAGAAGCTGCACATAATGTTTGAGAGCAGCGGTGTGGAAAAAGGCGACAAAATTGCCATCTGTGGACGTAATAGTTCACAGTGGGCTGTAGCTTTCCTTGCCACTCTGACCTATGGAGCAGTGGCAGTTCCGATTTTGCATGAATTTACAGCCGAACAGATTCATAATATCGTGAACCACAGCGGAGCTAAGCTGTTGTTTGTCGGTGATTTTGTAGCAACAACAATAGATGCCCTGAAAATGCAGGATATTGAAGGTATCGTATATCTTCCAGACTATTCTCTGAAACTGTCGAGGACAGACAAGCTCACGTATGCTCGTGAACATCTGAACGAAATGTTCGGCAAGAAATATCCTAAATATTTCAGAAAAGAACATGTACACTATTATCGTGAGCAGAGTCCGGACGAACTTGCAATGATAAACTACACTAGTGGGACAACCGGCTTCTCAAAGGGTGTAATGATACCGTATCGGGCCATGTGGGGTAATTACGATTTTGCAGAAAAAGTTATAGGTATACATATCAGGCGTAAAGCAAATGTTATCAGTATCCTGCCCATGGCTCACATGTATGGTATGGCTTTCGAATTCATATTCGAATTCTTGCACGGATGCCATATTTTCTATCTCACTAGAGTACCAAGTCCTGCTGTTATAGCCAGGGCATTCTCTGAAATAAGGCCAGAAATAATAATAGCAGTGCCACTCGTAATTGAGAAAATAATACGTAAGAAGGTGTTCCCTAAAATACAGAATAATCGTATGAAACTCCTTCTCAACATGCCTGTATTGAATAAAAAAATCAACCAGAAGATTTGCGAACAGGTGAAAAGTGCATTCGGAGGAAATTTCTACGAAATAATTATAGGCGGTGCAGCTTTCAGTCATGAGGTAGAATCTTTCATGCAACAGATAGACTTCCCATATACCGTGGGATACGGAGCTACCGAATGTGCCCCTATTATCTGCTATTCAGACTATAAAGATTTCGTACAAGGTTCATGCGGCAAGGCCGTGATACACATGCAGGTAAAGATAGATAGTCCTGACCCCAAGAATGTTCCCGGCGAAATTTTGGCCAAAGGAATAAACGTGATGCTAGGCTATTACAAAAATGAAGAAGCTACTAAGCAAGTACTCGACCATGATGGATGGTATCATACAGGAGATTTAGGGTTGATGGACGCTGATGGAAATGTATTCATAAAAGGAC
>CALBJK010000233.1 GCA_937892695.1 uncultured Prevotella sp. | reverse complement strand
GAATCACCCCCCATGAAACAGATACAAGTTATTTCCTCGCCATAATCTTTTATAAAGCTATCTATGACCTCTGATGTAAGAAAATTTCCGATATCCCTCCACAAATATTGGCTATGGCAATGGGGACACCGACAAGGACAGTTTGTGATGTTTATGGAAAGAGTCACTTCATCTGGTATCTCCTGAAAGACAATGCCGGTGTTAAGATATTTCAACATACATCAATTCCTGCTTCACATAATTCAATTATGTTCATGCTTCAAATCTTCAACATATTGACTTTTAGAAGCATAGTAGCGGCGTGAAGCCTCCTCTTGACGAGCTTCGGAGAAATTGCTTACACGCTTCAGATAGCCGATAATACGTGTCATATAGTCGATATTGTGGCTATGACAAACCGGACATTCACTTAAATAGCGTTTGTCTATGTGCCCACAGTCGTTGCAAATGGTATTAGGAATATTGAATGTGAAATAATTACATCCTTCCTTTGCTGCCACCTTCAGCAACTGTCTATATTGTTTTTTGGACAGATGCTCTTCCAAATTTAAGTGCAAGGCAGACCCTCCCGTAAGATGTTGGATGTATGGGGCACCATGCAGTTTAAACTTATCCATTATGTTCAAGCTGTCGTCTTCGACAACATAAAAATAGCTATTATAGCAATCACGAGGAACGAAATAGCCATCTTCCCTATCCCATTTAGCATGCTTAACTCCAACATTTTCTGCTGGAATCATTTCGCAATTAAAAAGCACGTCCTTACTTCTGTATTTCTTATTATACTTTTCTACAAGGCCAAGGACGGTCTGTACAAAATGCAGATAATCAGGATTGTCATTTATTTTCAATCCCAGAAATTCTGCAGCTTCAACAAGACCGTTCACCCCTATTGTAAGGTACTGTCGACTCATATTTATGTAACCGGCATCAAAAAGCGGAAGCATGCCGTGTTGCTGTAAATCTTTCAAATTTTCATTGTATGCGAGTTGCACTTTATGGCAAAGATCGATTATCTCTTCCAGAAAATCCTTATAATCTATCTTATTATTAACAGCATATTGGATGCAGCGGTTCAGGTTTATAGTCAGCACACTTTTCGAACCGGTAGAAACTCCACCTGCTCCCAAAGTATAGCTGAATCCGTTGTCTTGAATCTCATTGCGAAGCCGACAGCAAGAACTCAGAGAGTCGGCGTTGTCGCTCATATATGTAAAGAACGAATGACCTTCGGCGTACATCTCTGAAATGAAATCGCCCCACTCTTTATCGATAACATCATCGTCTTTCGTAAGGAGAGCCATTGTCTCGACAGGAAATGTAAGAACTGCTTTTGTACGCTCTTTGTTGAACCATTTCATAAAACGTTTCTGCAACCACGACAATCCGTTCCAATCAGGCTGGGATCCGTCGGGGAAATAGAAATTTCCGAACAGACTCTCAAAGTACGGTTTATCGTAGTAAGCTATATTCCAGAATACAGCTTGATAATTTCTGGCACCCGTCGGTTGGTTTATAGAATAGACAATTTGCTCGAAACAGTCCGTTATCATTTTGTCTATAGTTCTCTTTTTAGCGGATAAATCAACGACCTTGTCTGCTTCTTTCCAGTATTCCTTTCCGTATTCCAATCCGATGAAATAGTTCAAGTACATCAGAAATTCTGGAGTGGCACAGGCACCGCTCAGCATACTCGAAACCATGAAAACCATATTGACGAAGCCACCACAGAATGACTTCAGATTGGTCGGTGCTGTAGAATTGCCTCCGATAGATGTGGTTCCACCGATAAGCCAAGGATACATTGTGATTGAAGCACAATAGTTTGCAAGACTTGTCTCATCATTTTTGTATATAAAATGATGGTTGAGCTTTTCAAGATATTCGTCAGAAAGCTGTTTGCCGTACATCTGCTTGATTCGGTCTGTCAGCAAGCGGCGATTCAGACGAATGAAACTAGACTTTGGCAATTCACCTATTAAAGTAGCAATATTCTTATGCTCTACATTGGCATTTGCATCGTATTTTGAACTTGTAGCCGCATTGGAAGAATTACAATATTCGGATAAAAATTTCAACTTGTCTAATATCTCCCTATCCTCTGTATGACGCTGCCTATACAGCATGAAAGATTTTGCAACACGATAAAAGCCTTCTTGCATCAAAGCCATTTCCATTTGATTCTGAATATCCTCGACTTTTATGTCGTCACGTATTTCCAAATGTCCTAAGATACGGGAAATAGAAGACAAGTCGACAGGCTCGTCAACCGAACGGAATGCTTTTATTATTGCATTCATAATCTTATCAAGAGAAAATTTGTCACGCGAGCCGTCACGTTTAGTAATGTAAAAATCTTTCATTCTGGACAACATTTAATCTTATTAATTCAGGAAAGTTTTCATTTTAAGAAGACTTCACCAGATATAGACAATATATAATTTTCTTATTTGTATAACTTTTATGGTGCAAAGATAATCATAATTTTCCATCCTGAATTTTTGTTAGCATTAATCTTTTCTAAAATCGTAAAGCAGCTATAGCTTTACGGTTGAAATATCCACCAGATTGTTGACGATTGCGTAGATGGTCAAACCAGCAGGACTATGAATTTGCAATTTGCGCGCAATGTTACGTCGATGAGTGATAACAGTATTAATCGAAATACAAAGGTGTTCGGCTATTTCTTTATTCGTCATGCCTTGCACCAGGCTTACTATAACGTCCTTTTCGCGTTCCCCTAGTGCTTCCGAATTCCCTCGATTCTGAGAAATCATATTTGATATCTTAGCAGTGACATCATTTTGTTTTGTTTTCTGTTCCAGCAGACGGATAGCAGGGATGAGCATCCGTTCTTCTACCTCGGCATGTTGAGAAAGCCACTCTTCATTATTATATATGTCATAAAGGGTTGCTGACAGTTGATTGTTGTGCAAACCATCGCTCGGCAGATATTTTATAATAATACTTTTAAGTTCCCTCAATTTATCGCTCTCCTGACCATGATGCTTTGAATAAGTATCAATGTCGTAGTTGTCTTCGGCCTTATTTGCAAGCAACGACTCAACGTATGGAAACACATTCTTTTCTTCATACTTCATGTGAGCCGTAATAGCCTTGGCGTATTCGTCATAGAGTTTTAAAATCAAACGGGCCAAATTGTTTTTCGAATCTAAAGCTTGTTCTAGCTCTTTTCTTATAAACGGCAATTGAAAACCTATATAATAGTCATGACTCGCCTTCAGATATTGGAGTAATGTCTTGATAGACAGATTTGCAACATTCTCGGTATTGCGATAACCGTTAATCGTAAAGTTTACAACAGCAAGAAAAGTATTGGTGTCAACATTCTGTTCTTGACAAACTTGCCTGACGGTTTTATCTCCGAATCCAAGGTTTATACCAAAGCTTCCGAGGCTTTGCAGCAGACTATAATTATCCCTGATAAGGGATATCATTTTGTCGTCAGATTCGTACATTTTCTGATTTTTCATTCTACGTTATTTGGATTATGACATCATAGAGCTTCGATGCAAATTTATGAAAAAAAATCGGATCATGGCAAAGTTGTATCATTAAAGTGAAAACTTAATCAAAGAATAGTCTTTGGATTTTAACTCAAATCATTCATTAGACAACATATATATCATTATTTAAGGAAAAATCTACCCCGACCGAAAGAACGTTAAATTACTGTTTTTCTTCTATTTGTTCCACTTAATTTACTAATTTTGCAAATAGACATTATAAATTTAGTTATGAACAAATCACTGATAGCCCTATTCTTCATATTTATGCCGCTTTCCACAGTGGCACAGAGCCAATGGGAAAAACCGCTTACCCCAAAAGAACAAATTGAACAAGCAAAAAAGGAACAGGAGGCGGCCAAAAAGGCTTTAAAGGTGGCACTGAAAAAGGCGAAGAAAGCTGAAAAAATAGCAAAAAAATCAAATGCCACAACATTTGAAGAAGGAAAAGACACCAAACTTAAATCGACAATTAAAGGAAACAAATCCGATAACATAAAAAAATCAGTGGATCAGAAATACTTGAAAGAAAATGCTGTACCAGAAGAGGATGGAAAAGTAGTTTTCACACTTGACCTTGAAGTTCCAGGAAAAAGGGCACAGCAAATATACGATTCAACATATGTGTTTCTTGACCAGCTCTCAAGAGAAGAGAATCAAAAAGAAAGCAGCATCGTTTTGTTTAACAAGAAAGAACACATAATTGCCGCAAAGTACAGCGAATGGATGGAATTCTCACGCAATTTTCTATCACTCGACCGTACAGAGTTCAACTACACAATCATTGCAACGTGTTCCGACAACAAATTGCACATGACTCTCGAGCGCATAACATATAATTATGAAGAGGGCAGATCGACTGGCTTCAAAATAGGTGCAGAGAAATGGATTACCGACAAATATGCGGTTAATAAAAGGAAAACAAAGCTATTGGCTGGTTCTGCAAAATTCAGAAGAAAAACAATAGATCGCAAGGACCAGATATTCAACGACATTACAAAGAAACTAACGCGATAAATCCTGACTATTGGAAATGAACGAGAACAACATTTTACCACGACACAAACGTGGTGAAAAAGATACGTCAGAAGACCATTTCTTCAAAATCCGCAATGTACTTAATATCATATTCATTTTAAGTGCCATTGTTGGCTTGATCTTATATTATTTTGACAATCATACAACAGGAACCATTGTAATATTAGCAGCCATGTCATTCAAAATTATAGAGTGCTGTCTGCGTCTTTTCCGCTGATGTACAGATTCTTAATTTCACTAATTGCCGGTTTTTTAACATTAGTATCGGCGTCGGCCCAAACTGATAATTATAATCAGATAAATTCGAACGGTATAGTGACAAACCGTTCGAATCAGAGTGCCGACTCACTTGGTAGCGATAAAGAAATACCTAAGGGCATAAAAGTTTGGACCGTTGACGAAAAGTTTGGAGACAGACACCCTGCTGTGGTCGACACATTGTCCCATCTGTTTATGAACACAATTTTCACAACTGGACTTCACGGCGAATATAACACGACCGGGAATCTTGGAGCTCCTAGAATCAACCGTGTATTCATAGACAGACCAGCTACAGAACAATTCATTTTCACACAGCCTTACGACTTTTTTGTAAGGCCAGCCTGTGAGTTTCATTTTACAAATACTCTCTCTCCATTCACTAATCTATCCTACAATACGGCAGGAAACCGTACTAATGGTGAAGACCATTTTACAGCAAAATTTGGTGTAAACGCGGGAAAACGCCTTGGGGTCGGCTTCATGGTAGACTACATTTACGGTCGCGGATACTATCAGAACCAGAGTACATCCCACTTCAATTATACTATGTATGGCTCATATCTTGGCGACAGGTATCAGGCTCATTTGCTGTTTTCTACGAATCATGAGAAAGTTGCAGAAAACGGAGGTATCGTCAACGATGAATACATAAAAAATCCAGACAGTTTTGATGACAATTATTCTACAAGCGAAATTCCGACTGTATTGGAACAAAACTGGAACCGTAACAAAAACTTTCATGTCTTCCTTACCCACAGATTCAATATTGGATTCAACAGAAAAGTAAAGATGACCGAAGATGAAATAAAGGCAAGAAAATTTGCTATCGAATCACAACGAGAAAATGAAACACTTAAAGAAAAAGAAAAAGCCAGCAAAAGAGCTGAACGTGAAGGAAGAACTTTTGATGAAGACAAATTTGATAAACAGCAGACTTTCAGCGGACGGCCTGACAACGCAAAAATTGCAGGAAACGAACCTGCCGACAGTATCAGAACAAAGGCATCAAATCGTATAGCCGTAAATGGGAAAGCTGCAGTAGACAGTATTGCACGTGCCGAGAACAAGGCAAAGCAGGATACGACGTGGATGAAAAACGAATATGTACCTGTTACGAGTTTCATACATACTGCCAAGCTTGACAGATATGAGCGAATCTATCAAGCGTATTCTACCCCAGACAAATTTTACGTCGAAACCTACTATACTGGCGGTGTAAACGCTGGCGACTCTATTTTTGACAAAACAACATTGTTACGTATGCAAAACACATTTGCAATTTCACTTCTCGAAGGCTTCAACAAATGGGCCAAGGCAGGCCTTAAAGCTTTTGCCACATCTGACTTACGTCGTTTTTCCTTACCAGACTCTATTGGAGGTACAACTTACTATAATGAACATAACTTGAGTATTGGCGGACAACTGTCAAAGACTCAGGGGAGAACCCTCCATTATGATGTTTTGGCTGAGACATGGTTGACAGGAAAAGATGCCGGACAGATGAAAATCGATGCTTCCGCTGATTTGAATTTTAGAATGTTCGGTGATACTGTAACTCTTGCAGCCAAAGGATTTTTCCATCATCTCAATCCTACTTTCTATTATCGCCGCTATCATTCAAAACACTTCTGGTGGGACAATGAAGGGTTGGACAAGATAATACATTCGCGAATTGAAGGACTCTTCTGTTACAGGAAAACAAAAACTACATTCAGAGTTACATTCGATGAGATTAAAAATCTTACATACATGTCAATGAGCTATAATTTAGAAGATAACTATAGCCGGACTGCAAACCGTTTAGAGGTAAAACAGGCAAAGGGGGCAATCTCTCTCTTCACCTTATCTCTTACACAGAATTTGAAGCTTGGGCCACTGAATTGGGAGAACATCATAACATATCAGAAATCTACAAATATCGACGCGTTGCCTGTACCGGAGATAAACATCTATTCAAATCTATTCTTGAGATTTAAGATTGCCCATGTCTTAAAATGTGACTTCGGTGCAGACGCAAGGTATTTCACACGATATTATGCTCCCGACTACAGCCCTGCGATCGGACAATATGTTGTTCAAGCAAGCGAGCAACGCACGAAGGTAGGCAATTATCCTATTTTCAATGTATATGCTAACTTCCATCTGAAACATACACGTTTCTTTGTTATGATGAGTCACATAAATGCCGGTAGCGGCGACCGGAACTATTTCCTCACGCCCCACTATCCCCTCAATCAGCGCATTTTCAGATTCGGATTAAGCTGGAACTTCTTCAATTAAGTTCCAGTTATCTTAACATTCAATCAAACATTTCTTGCATTTCAAAAAAACATGAATGCCCCGCAAATGTTTACATCTGTAAGTCAAATCTTGGTAATTATGTAGATTTCTGATAATCCGCATAAGTAGTGTTCACTGAATTAATGTTAGGCATAACTTGGAGCGCAGCAAACTTTTCGCT
>CALBJK010000232.1 GCA_937892695.1 uncultured Prevotella sp. | reverse complement strand
GTTGTAAAACTCTAAATATTAAACACTTACTAATTATTCAGTGAACACTAATTATTGCAGCCATACATGAATCAAATCGCGGCCAGACGTTCAATAAGGCGTTTGCGGAAGAAACGGCCTACCTGGACATCTTTAATCGCGTCGAACGGAGGATAAAAACGGCACGTACTTCCGACCACTTCCATCAAGTAGTCGAGATTGATGATGTGGCGGTTGCTCACCTTGCACAGCCGTTCGTCGAGGCTCAGTATGGCGTCGCTGCCTACTCCACGCTTCAGTCTTACGGCAGAGTCGTGTCCTGCTACTACAGCGTTCCAGCACCGCTGGGCGGAATTATAGCTGAACATACACAAGTCGTCGAACCGTATCACGCAGAAATCGGACATGCCTATGTAAACGACAAAGCGGCCGCTGCCTATCTGCCGCACTCCTTCATCGCGGTTATGTCCGGCAATGAGCTGTGCCACCTCCGCTTCGTCAGACAATTCAGAAGAGAACGTCGCTCCCAGGTCTTCGCGCAACCGTCTGACCACAATATCCAGCTCGTCATCGCAGACAGGCTTGACAAGATAGTCAAAAGCCTTACCACGAAAAGCAGAAAGCATGAAGCTATCGTATGCAGTGTACATCACGACCTTACAACGTCCACCGTCAAGACGGTGCATACACTCCAGAAAGTCGAGTCCAGAGATGTCGGGCAGTTCAACGTCGAGGAACAATACATCTGGCATGATGTCTCGTACAAGTGCCAATCCGTCACGTCCATTGGCAGCATATCCTTTAACTATTATATCGTCAAAAGGTTCAAGCCTGCTAATCAAAGCATCAACTGAATATTTCTCGTCATCTATTATTACTGCAGTCATTATCTGTTCTTGTTATTTCATACGGTCATGTACTGGCGAGGTATATGAAGTGTTGCCTTACATCCCGTCACCTGCCCATCGTTGCCAACTGTATTGGCTATATTGAAACGCATCTTTTGCTTATTGCGCTCGTTCAGAACAGCCAGTGTCTGGCTTATTATCTTCAGTCCGGTTTTGACATGAGGATATGGAGAAGACTCGCTTAGTCCGTGTCCGTTATCTGTTACAACAATGTCCAGACCATTGCCAGCAGGCAGGATGTCTACCGTCAACAGCTTCGGTCCGTCCTTTCCTTTCAGTCCGTGCTTGATGGCATTCTCGACAAGAAGTTGTACAAACATTGAGGGGACCTGTACCGAACCGGTATCTATTTCAGCCGATACGTTCTCTTCAAAGACGAAGCCGTCGCCCAGAAGATAGCGTTCGACTGCTACATACCGGTCGACAAAGTCAAGTTCTTTATTCAAAGGTACACTGAGCATACATGACATGTCGAGGTTTGTACGGATGAGCTTTGTGAGTTCTAGCAGTTCGGATGCCTCCTTGGCATCCGAATTCACAATTTTGTTATTCAATACATTGAACACGAAATGAGGCGTGATACGGTTGCGCACGGCAGCAAGCTTAAGATTCATAATGTTGATTCGGCTCTTCAGATGTTCCTTACGAACATTTACGCTCCACACCATCAGCACCAAGACAGTGATGACAGCAATGGCAACAGCTGCTACAGTCGTCATCTTTGACCTCTGTACGACAATCTCCTTATGTTCCATTTCCAGTTCGTGGTGCAGCATGATGGTATCCTGTTCAAAACGTGCCATGATTTCAGCAGTACGCATAGAAGAGCGGTTGTGCTCCAAAGAATCGTTGTAGGCAGAGTTGCGCAGCAGGTTGTCGTAAGCCTGGCGGTAATCACCGGTCATTGAATAGTACTTGCGGAGATAAGTGTCGCGTATGTTCTTCATGTTCAAGTCTACGTTACCTGTAGTGCCTTTCTCTGAAGCAAGAATACGCTTCACTCCTGTCACATTCCCTTCGCTTACACAAATACCGATGCGTATGGTGTTGCAATAGTATATTGCCGTAGGATTACCTGTCTTGCGGAAGAATGGTTCTACCTCGTCGACATAACGGGTGGCACTGTCGGTCTGACCTATATTAAGGAAGACGTCTGCAAGATTAACCTTGCACAAATACATGTCGAAATTATCCTTCATACCGTAACTCTCAAGCATTTTCTTCAAGCGCAGGAACATTTTCAGAGCCGAACGGTAGTCTTTTCTGAAATAGAAATAGTTGCCGTAATTGTTCATGAAGTATGCCTTCATCGACGGAGTCATGCCGTTAAAGTGTCTTGATGTCTCACGATAATACTTCAGAGCTGCGTCGTAGTCGTGCATAGTGGTATAGATTTGTGCCAGCCCCATGTATAAAGTGACGCTCTCACTCGACGGCATACCGAGGGAGTCGACAAGAAACAATGCCCGCCGGTACCACCGGGCTGCCTTCGGAAGATTGTTGTCGGAGATGTAGGCATCGGCCAGATTGGCACACACATTGGGCGCACGGTTCTGGTCGTCGCTTTTCATTATCAACCCGTATGCCTTGACATAAAGATTTATCTGTTCTCTGGTTTTCTTGTTAAAATTGTGGTATCCTCCGGCCTTTGTATTATAAGCATCGCCCAACAGGCTGTTGATTCTGGCTGAGGGCCGTGCATTTGATGCAAAAGTGATAGTGCGGTTTAGATAAGGTTCTGCCGAATCGGGAGTGGATGTTGTGTGATAATATTTGCCCACACGCAGACAATATTCATAGTAACCAATACTGTCTTTCGCACCAGCCATGCCTGAAAAAACAATACTGCGTGCCCTCGGAGAGCGTTTCATTACTGAATCGTCGACTGCAGACAGGCGCTTCAGTCTAACGCTGTCGGTTTCTGCAGACCCGTCAACATGTCCGCATCCGGCCTGCAACGCAGCCAAAAACAACGTCACCGACAATACAGACAGAAAACGGAACTCTGTTTTCGGAATGTATTTAGAGAAAAAATCACACATAAAGGTCGTTCTTTAAATATAACAATCCGATCTGGCCTTGTACAGACCGAAACTTTATTCCCGATGCAAATATAGCAAAAATATTCACAAGAATACGTATTCTCCAATAAGAAATAAGAATTACTTTGAACCGGGACAAAGTACGACAACCTTTTTCAAAACAATAATAAAAATCGCACTGGAATGCACACTGCATCACAGCTAAACGGGCTAAAACGAATAAAGCGGCAATTCCATGTCAGGACACCGCTTTATTCGTTTTACAATGAATAGCCATCCGATTAGAAATCGGCATTCTTCGGAGTACGTGGGAACGGTATCACATCTCGGATATTCTGCATACCTGTAACGAAGAGGATAAGCCGTTCGAAGCCCAACCCGAAGCCACCGTGCGGGCATGTGCCGTACTTACGAGTGTCGAGATACCACCACATGTCCTTCATCGGGATGTGGCGTTCCTCGATTTCGGCCATCAGTTTGTCGTAATTCTCTTCACGCACCGATCCACCTATAATCTCGCCTATCTGCGGGAAAAGCACGTCAGTACCCTGTACGGTCTTGCCGTCAGCGTTAATCTTCATGTAGAAAGCCTTTATTTCCTTAGGATAGTCGGTCATGATGACAGGACGCTTGAAATGCTGTTCGACGAGGAAACGCTCGTGCTCGCTGGCAAGATCCATGCCCCAGCTTACCGGGAACTCGAACTTATGTCCATTCCTGACAGCCTCTTCAAGTATCTTCACGCCTTCGGTATAAGGCAGACGGACAAACTTCTCGTTGACGACATGGTTCAGACGGTCGAGAAGTGTCTTGTCAATCATCTTGTTGAGGAACTCAAGGTCGTCCTTGCAATGTTCCAAAGCCCAGCGGACACAGTACTTGATGAAATCTTCCTCAAGATCCATAAGGTCGTCCATGTCGATGAAGGCCACTTCGGGTTCAATCATCCAGAACTCGGCCAGATGGCGCGGTGTGTTGGAATTCTCGGCACGGAATGTTGGTCCGAACGTATAAATGGCACCTAGAGCAGTAGCCCCCAGCTCGCCTTCGAGCTGCCCGCTTACCGTCAGGGATGTCTGTTTGCCGAAGAAGTCGTCGTCGTAGACAATCTTACCTTCCTTGTTCTTCTTCAGGTCATACAGGTTCATTGTCGTCACCTGGAACATCTGTCCCGCACCCTCACAGTCGCTGGCAGTAATGAGCGGAGTGTGGAAATAGAAAAAGCCGTGGTCGTGGAAATACTGGTGTATGGCAAAAGCCATGTTGTGACGGATGCGCATCACCGCTCCGAACGTGTTGGTACGAAGACGCAGATGGGCATACTGACGCATGTATTCGAACGACTGTCCCTTCTTCTGCATTGGATAGTCTGAACCGCAAAGTCCGTAGACCTCGATGCTCTCACACTGTATTTCGGATGTCTGCCCTTTACCCTGACTCTCGACCAACTTACCTGTCGCACTGATACATGCCCCCGTAGTGATCTGACGCAGAATGTCGGCATCAAACTTTGCAGGGTCTACGACTATCTGCACATTCTTTATGGTCGAGCCGTCGTTAAGGGCGATGAAGTCGACAGCCTTACTCGAACGATGGGTACGAACCCATCCCTTCACGTTTATTGTTGTTCCGTAGTCGGTGCGACTGAGAGCCTCGGCCACTTTTGTTCTCTTTATCTTTTCCATCTTTATACTGAATGGAGAATCGCCAATCGAGGAAAAAATCCGCGCTGCTCCTTTCCTCCTGCCTGCAGGCAAGAGCTGCGGACGTTGCAGCCGGACCGTTATACCTCAATATCCGACCCTCGAATTTGATTAAACAAACTGTTGATTTACTCGAACGCTCCCATACGAAGCATTTCCACTTCCTTCTCGGTCAGATAACGCCAGTCGCCACGACGCAGGTTCTTCTTTGTCAGTCCGGCAAACTGTACGCGGTCGAGTTTGACCACTCTGTATCCGAGATGCTCGAATATGCGGCGGACGATGCGGTTCTTGCCGCTGTGTATCTCTATGCCCACCTGACTCTTGTCGGTATCGTTGGCATATTCGATTGCATCGGCATGGACCTCTCCGTCTTCCAACTCTATTCCGTCCGCAATCTGCTGCAGGTCGTGGGCTGTAACGTTCTTGTCGAGGAAGACGTGGTACACTTTCTTCTTGAGATACTTAGGATGGGTCAGCTTGCTGGCCAGATCGCCGTCGTTTGTAAGCAGGAGTACGCCGGTAGTGTTGCGGTCGAGTCGTCCTACTGGGTAGATACGTTCTGGGCAAACACCCTTTACGATGTCCATTACGGTCTTGCGCTGTTGCGGATCGTCGCTCGTAGTGACACAGTCCTTTGGCTTGTTGAGCAGTATGTACACCTTCTTTTCCAGGTTTACTGGCTGGTCTTTGAACTTGATTTCGTCTGTGCGCTTCACCTTAGTACCGAGTTCGGTAACAGGTGTACCGTTTACGGTCACTACTCCTGCCTCGATAAACTCGTCGGCCTCGCGGCGGCTGCATATTCCGGCATTGGCGAGGAATTTGTTCAGACGTATCGGTTCATTGGGATCGATATTGTCTTCTTTATATTCGATGCGTTTCTTCAGACTATACTTAGCGTTGGGGTCATAGTCGGCAGAGTGTTGACGCTTTCCGTAACCGCCATGCTGATAGCCGCCACGGTTGTAGCCGCCCTGCTGGCGGTTGCCATAACCGTGTTTCTGATAACCACCTTGCTGACGGTTGCCGTAGCCGCCTTGCTGATAGCCGCCACGGTTGTAGCCACCCAGCTGACGGGGCTGATAACCGCCTTGTTGCTGGTCGTCACCTTGCGGCTGGTTGTAGCTTGGGCGATAACCGCCCTGCTGTTGACGAGGCTGATAACCGCCTTGTTGATAACCGCCCTGTTGATAGCCGCCACGGCCGTAGCCACCCTGTTGGCGCGGCTGATAGCCGCCTTGCTGGCCTTCGCCCTGCTGGCTGTAGCGCGGGCGGTAGCCGCCCTGCTGCTGACGCGGCTGATAGCCGCCACGGTTGTAGCCGCCCTGCTGACGGTTGCCGTAGCCGCCTTGCTGATAGCCGCCACGGTTGTAGCCGCCCTGCTGACGGGGATGATAGCCGCCGGCACCTGCACTCTGCTGTAGACCGGCACCGAAACCTTCAGGACGGAAGCCCCCATCGTCGTTGCTGCCACTTGGGCGCGAAGTGTTGCCTCCGGCCGTGTAAGCACGCTGCGCATGGATGCGCGGACGCTGCGGACGGCCTGTCACGCTGCGGTATTCTCTCTGATAATTTCCGGCAGGATGTGCTCCGGCCTCACTGCTTGAGTTGCTACTGCCCGAGCTTTGCTCTGGTAATTGTTCCTGAGTCTTCTCTAATTCTGGATCCATAATAAATACTTTACTTTCGGCCTCACGGCTCTGGTTAATAAATTTAACTGTAATTCTGTTTTACCTTATATTAAACACTGAATGTATTTCTTTCCTATTCGTTTTAATAGCCGTATGACGTAGATTGATTCCTCCGTCAAATTCCTGTATAGTTGTGAGGCGTTATCGCCATCAGTTCAGCCTTGACGCTGTCGCTCACATCAAGCGTGCGTATGAAGTCGTGGATTGTTTTCTCTGTCATCTTTGTATTGGTGCGTGTGAGGGCCTTCAGCGCTTCGTAAGGGTGAGGGTAAGCTTCGCGACGCAGGATTGTCTGTATGGCTTCAGCTACTACAGCCCACGTATTGTCCAAGTCTTCAGAAATCTTCTTTTCGTTGAGAATGAGCTTGCGCAGTCCCTTCAATGTGCTTTGCATTGCAATCAGTCCGTGACCAAGAGGCACACCTACATTACGCAGCACAGTAGAGTCGGTGAGATCGCGCTGCAGACGGCTCACGGGCAGTTTCAGGGCAAGGAACTGCAGTACGGCGTTGGCTATGCCGAGGTTGCCCTCGCTGTTTTCGAAGTCGATAGGATTGACCTTATGTGGCATGGCGCTCGACCCTACCTCACCGGCCTTGATTTTCTGCTTGAAATACTCCATCGAGATGTACATCCAGAAATCGCGGTCGAGGTCGATGATGATGGTGTTGATGCGTCGCAGTGCATCGAAGACAGCTCCGAGACAGTCGTAGTTGCTTATCTGGGTGGTCCACTGTTCACGTTCAAGCCCCAGTTTTTCCTTTGCGAAATTGTTGGCAAACTGTTTCCAGTCGTATTGAGGATAGGCTACGTGATGGGCGTTGAAATTGCCGGTTGCTCCTCCGAACTTCACCGTAAGTTTGCAGTGGCGCAACTCTGCCAGCTGCTCGTCCAGACGATACACAAACACCATTATCTCTTTACCGAGCCTTGTAGGCGACGCGGGCTGTCCGTGGGTTTTTGCGAGCATTGGCACGTTCTTCCACTCTTCGGCGTAAGTACGCAACTGGGCTATAAGTTCCTCCACTACGGGTATATACACCTCGGCGAGAGCTTCTTTCATCGACAGCGGCACACTCGTATTGTTGATATCCTGAGAGGTAAGCCCGAAATGGATAAATTCCTTATAGGCATCCAGCCCGCCTATCTTATCAAACTCTTCTTTCAGAAAGTATTCTACAGCCTTGACATCATGGTTTGTCACCTTCTCGATGTCCTTCACTCTCTGTGCGCTCGCCTCGTTGAAATCTTTATAGACAGAGCGCAACTTTGCAAACAGTGAATGATCGAAAGAAGCCAGCTGGGGCAAAGGCAGCTCGCAAAGCGAAATGAAATACTCCACTTCCACACGTACACGATATCTTATCAGCGCGTACTCTGAGAAATAATCTGCCAGATGTTCTGTTTTTCCTCTATATCTGCCATCTATAGGAGAAATGGCAGTAAGCATGTCAAGTTCCATAACTAAAATAATATTATTTGTTGCAAAGTTAATAATTTATCATTAAAGTTGGACTGGATTTACATATCTTCACTAAAACTTATTGTTGTTTATCGTCAGCACAAATGTCATCAGACCGCAGACAGGCTCTTGGACAAGCGTCGTAAAGTTCAATATTGGTTTTATAATGATGTTGTTGTAGAACTTGCTTTTACCTGAAATTAAAGGAAAAGTAAATAAAAGTCGGGATGACAAGACTCGAACTTGCGACCTCACGCCCCCCAGACGCGTGCGCTAACCAACTGCGCTACATCCCGCTGCTTTAGAAAAGCGGTGCAAAGGTACTTACTTTAGACCTTAATTCCAAACAACAGCCGAGTTTTTTTTGTTATTTAACAATAAAGATGCTGACGTTACTAAGCTCCGAATTACATTTCAACAGAAACATACATTCTGTAACACGCGAAAAGGGCGGCTGATGTTGTTCAGTCGCCCTTTCAGCTATATTTTATTTTAATTTCTTCTCATGAAATTCGATTTCTCGCCAAGCCACTTTGTACGAGCGGTATTGCTCGCTGGCTTAACGGAATCGCTTCTGAGTAGAAGATTGTCTACTTAGCGTAAATCAATCTTGTGACTCAAATTAACTGCCTGTGCAATCATGATTGCAACAACGGCTGTAACTAATAATGTAACCATAATTCTTAACCTTTCTTTTTATTGTTATCCTTATCGTTTTTTGACGATGCAAAGGTAGTGCTAAATTACTGTGTGCGCAAACAGTTTTGCAAGAAATGTATTTCTTACACCCATTTTATTGATTTAAATCAACGGACTGGCAGTTTTCTGACGGTCAAATGTGTGACAGCCTAATGCCAAATGCTGACAACCGTGTCACCACTATATTGACAGCACCGCGATTATGTTACGTATGAGAAAAGAGGTTTCAAGATGAAGGACTGCCAACGAATATTAACTAATCGGCACACTGAACTGTTAAGACACAGCCGTCATAACTCCCGCAAAAGTCACCGGTTCGATAATCATTACGCAAATATGAGAAAATTGAGCATTATCATAAACTACTGTCTATCATTAGTTTACGTCTTACAGAGACAGAAAACAACCCGAACATGGCTATAAAACCGCCCTTTTTCGCTTCTGAAACGACCGTTTCCTCGTTCTGAAATGCCGCATATTGCATTGTGAAACGATGCTTCTTGCATTCTGATATGCCGCATTTCAGAAAACGGTTGCCGGTTTTTCGTGTTTCGACAGCATTTCGGAGCCATTATGGTATGAGTTAAGAGCTATTCTGTCATTAGAAGTCGTGTTAAATCAGACACCGACTTTGTTAATTTTCCTTTATTCCAAATTGTCACACTACATCCGCTTTCCTACTGTCCGCCGCCGCGAAAGCCGTCGGGTTCGGCCGCCATTGCGGATTGCTCTTCAGGCTCGGCATAGTGGCGCGAACGGTCATATATAAATATGTGGTTGAGCGTAAAGGCAAGCGATTCGAGCGTAGTCTGACGTTTGGACGGCTTGAGCTGACACTCCCACACCGTGATGCAGTGCCACCCCATAGACGCGAGCTGACGCTGCTCCGCCACGTCGCGCCGACGGTTGCGTTCTATCTTCTTAAGCCAGAAGTCGGTGTTGGTCTTGGGCAGAGAGAAGTAGCGGCACCCTTCATGTCCGTGCCAGAAACACCCGTTGACAAAAATCACGGTGCGGTACTTGCGCAACACCAGATCGGGATGGCCGGGCAGACGTGGGTCGTTCAGCCGATAGCGAAAGCCACGACCGAAAAGGAAACGACGTACAATCATCTCGGGCTTGGTGTTCTTGCCATGAATTGCCGACATACAGCGGTGACGCTGTTCGGGTGTAAGTTTGTCCATACAATTACAAACTTACGTAAAATTCTGCTAACAAACTCATTTTTTAAACATTTTCTATGAAAAGCCATACAAGAAAACACCGTCTATGGCATTGTCTTTGTAGAAAACAGAATGCCGACTGTCCGACAGACCGAAAAGAAGACTGAAGGGCACGAAGCTCTGCGTGCGCAGAAAAAGCAAATGGTTTCTTCAATGCAAGAAGTCTGATGATGTCAGCACAATCGGACGGATTGCGGGAACCGTATGTTGGAAACTTAAATGACAAAAAGAAAGATGAAAAAGCTAATGATTCTATTGGGAGCGGTGCTCATGCTCACATCATGCGAGCAAGACCCCGACTTCGACAAGATGGATGCAAATCTGGCGGTATACACCGACCATGACAAGGATGTCGATCTGACAAAGATGAAGACCTACTATCTTCCTGACAGCATACTCGAAGCAGGAGGTCACAAGGCTACATACTGGAACGACGAGAACTCCAAGGCTATCGTCGACAAGGTTGCAGCCAATATGGACAAGCGTGGATACGAGCGCATAACCGACCCTAACAAGAAAGACGAAGCCGACTTAGGATTGCAGCTCACCTACGTGGCCAAGAACACACAAGTCGTTACCACCGGAGGTTTCGGCGGATGGTGGGATTACGGTTTCTGGGGACCATGGTGGGGAGGTTGGTACTACCCCTACCCCGTGAGCTACTCGTATGATACCAATTCGCTCATTATAGAAATGGTAGGTCTGGACGAGAAGAACGGACAGACAGGGACAAAGGACAGCAGCAGCCTGCCGGTAGTATGGTATGCCAGCGCGTCGGGCTTCGACTACGGAGGACGATACAACCAGCGTCTGCTCGAAAGTGCGGTCAACCAAGCCTTCATGCAGTCGCAGAGTTATATGCGCAGCCTGATTAATGAGAAGTAGAATCTCTGGACAAATGTTTTTATCAAAGAACAAGAGGAGAATAAATGATGAACACGATAAAGAATAACATAAAGAGAATCGCCGCAGCACTTTGTCTGGCGGCTGTCACAGCTATGCCGGCAATGGCACAGTTTGACATGAGCAAGATGCACCTCACTGTAGACTGGCAGATGAACTCTCCGCTTTCTACCGACTATGCCGACCGCATAAGCGGATGGGGAATGAACTACGAGCTAACCTACAACGTAACTCCCCGCTGGGATTTGGGTCTGTTCGCCTCGTTCCATACCAACCATAAGTACATTGACCGCTCTACGATACAACTGTCCGAAACCGAATCGCTGACGACCGACCAGAGCCGTTCGGCGTTTCAGGTACCGTTCGGCGTGACAACGTCCTACTCACTGTCGGGCAACCGCTACATACGGCCTTACATCGGAGCTAAAGTAGGAACAATGTTTGCCCGCAACACCACTTACTTTGCCGACCGTGGACTTTACGACAGCGCGTGGGGGTTCTACGCTTCTCCAGAAATAGGACTGCGTATCTATCCGACAGGTGGCCACTGGGGATTTCACATAGCCGGATACTACAGTTACGGTACCAACAAGACAAGTACACTCACTACCGATATAGACGGACAGAGCAATGCCGGATTCCGTCTGGGTGTGATATTCTGACAAGAGAGTAATTTTTATAGTTTTAGGTAAATATGTCGAGGAGTGAAGCTGTGAAGCTTTGCTCCTTTTATTTTGTATGGGCGAAAGTAACTACTGTCATTGCAGTCAGAGAATCGGTCTGCAACGGCAAAGTGCGCCGTAATGAACAAAAAAAAGTGGTGATTGTCTTGTATTCCAATCTTTTTTGCATTAACTTTGCGCATACTAAAAAGAAAAAGGAATCCGATTGGGTACAAGCAAGCCGGGTCGGGGCAATAAAGAAGAAACAATAAAATTATGAAAGTAGCAATTGTAGGTGCGAGCGGAGCTGTAGGGCAGGAATTCCTTCGCATACTTGCCGAAAGGAAATTTCCTGTTGACGAGCTGATTCTGTTCGGCTCACACAGATCTGCCGGACGTAAGTACAGCTTCAACGGCAAAGAATACGAGGTCAAACTGCTTCAGCACAACGACGACTTCCGTGGTATAGACGTGGCTTTCGTCTCAGCAGGAGGCGGTACATCGAAAGAGTTTGCCGACACCATCACCAAGTACGGCACTGTAATGATTGACAATTCGAGCGCATTCCGTATGTGCGACGATGTGCCTTTGGTTGTGCCCGAATGCAATCCCGAGGACGCTCTCAACCGTCCGCGCGGAATCATCGCCAACCCTAACTGCACGACCATAATGATGGTGGTGGTGCTGAAACCTCTCGAAGCCATAAGCCATATACGCCGGATACACATAGCTTCATACCAGAGTGCAAGCGGAGCGGGAGCTGCTGCGATGCAGGAGCTGCAGCAGGAATATAAAGAAATAGTAGAGGGCAAGCCTGTGACTGTAAGCAAATTTCCACATCAGCTGGCCTATAACGTAATCCCTCAGATAGATGTCTTCACCGACAACGGATACACCAAGGAGGAGATGAAGATGTTCAACGAGACACGCAAGATTATGCACAGCGACGTGCGCTGCTCGGCCATGTGTGTACGTGTAAGCTCACTGCGTTCCCACTCGGAAAGCGTATGGATTGAGACAGAACGCCCCATCAGCGTGGAAGAGGCTCAAAAAGCCATCGCTGCCGCACCGGGATGCTCGCTCTGCGACGACCCTGCACATCTGGTTTATCCAATGCCGCTCGACACAGCCGGCAAGGACGACGTGTATGTAGGGCGCATCCGTAAAGACCTTGCTGACGACTGCGGACTGACATTCTGGCTCAGCGGCGACCAGATACGCAAAGGAGCAGCACTCAACGCAGTACAGATTGCCGAATACCTGATAAAAAAAGGCGACTTGAAGTAAGCCGTCAGTAAAAAATGCCATCAAAGCAGGTGCTCCGTCCGACGGGGCACCTGCTTTTTGTTCTGCCGTTACTATAGTCAGTCGGTGTTGCCTCCTGTCACTGGCTCTACCTTGTAGCCTTTGGCACGCAGCATTGCCAGAAGCCCCTTCACACCAGGCATATGTCCTGCTCCTACAGCAAAGAATGTAGGCTTTGATTTCATTATCTCCGGCATAATCCTCGCCCATTCAGCATTACGCGCATAGATTAAAGACGTTTCTTCGTCAGGAGTAGCGTCGCAATGTCCGCCGATTTTTTTATCCATTGCCGCAGCAAGTGCATCAAGATTCTGGTCATAGAACGCCTTGCTCATGGCCTCTTGCTGCTGCATGTAGAAGTCGGCATTGTCGATAAGACACATGAGCAATTCGGTCTGACGCGCCAACGGAGAAGAAAAAAGCAAACGGGTCTGTAAAGACATCGTCTCCAGTCCGCCGTAGGGTTCGTTGTTGGCCTTGGCTTGAAGTTGGAAATAGTTGTCGAAAGAATTGGTAGGGTCGAATTCGCCAGGATGCTTCATAAGATACATCATCAGGCTAAGATTAGTCGTGAGAGCAGCCGGACACATACGTCCCATCTGTTCCATAACCTGCTTGTTGGATAATCCTACACCCATAAGCTTCACAAGCGTAGCGTCCAGTTTCTTATAGTCGGAAGCGCTGAGTATGTCCTTCAGAGTCTTGCCGTCCGGCAACATCATTGCCGCAGTCATGGCCTTCAGACTGTCGGGATTGGATGTCACGTCCATACTCAGCTCGCCATACACCTGGTCGGTGGCTGTTATGGCCTCCTTCACACCGTCAATCTGTTCGGCAAACGTCGCCGAAGCCACATGAAACGTTCCGATTAGATACGAAGGTTTTTCCAGCCCGTTGCCGGAAATGCGGTAAAGAAGCTGGGCTGATGTTTCGGCCGACACAGCAACGGCAAGAAGCAATGCCGCAAATAGTTTTCTCATATTGTCCGATGTTTAGATATTGACCATAAGGCTGTTTCCTGTCTTGCCACTGCCGATTCAATACCGTTGACACATTCGTCCTGTCAACGACCCGATTATCATCAGCCGGTCCTGCCAACATGACAACCTTAAATAATTTGTTGCAAAATTACTCTTTTTTGTCTGACAAAAGGAATTTTCTCACATATAAAGCCGAAAATATTCATATAGAAAGGCAAAAATCGGAATAAAATGTGTAAGTTTGCAGTAAAATAAACGACCTTATGCCCAATATGTCACAATATTTCCCTATAACCGACCCCACGCTGATTTTCTTCGTGGTGTTGCTGATAATATTGTCAGCACCGATAGTTATGGGCAAGTTGCGCATACCACATATCGTAGGAATGGTAATTGCCGGAGTGCTCATAGGCAAGTATGGGTTTAACATTCTGGTGCGCGACGACTCGTTCGAGCTATTCGGCAAAGTAGGACTCTACTACATCATGTTCCTGGCCTCGCTCGAAATGGACATAGAAGGCGTGAGAAAAAACGTGCGTAGGTTTCTTTTCTTCGGTCTGTCGACATTCGCCGTTCCCTTCATAGCGATATACATCTCGTGCATTTATCTGCTGGACTACTCTACAAAGGCTTCCGTACTGATGGGATGCATAATGGCCTCTAACACCCTCATCGCCTACCCCATAGTGGGGCGTTACGGTCTTCAGAAAAAGACAAGCGTATCGCTTAGCGTAGGTTCGACGATGATTTCGCTGTTCTTGGCACTGGTTGTCCTGGCAGCCCTCGTCGCTTCCTACAGCAAAGAGTCTGGTGCCGGCTTCTGGCTGTGGTTCGTAACCAAATTCGCTGTTTTCTGTGTGGCATCTATAATGATTGTACCTAGAGTGACACGCTGGTTTCTGCGCCGCTACAGTGATGCCGTGATGCAGTTCATCTTTGTAATGTCGGTACTATTCCTTTGTGCTGCGTTGAGCGAGGCTGTCGGGCTGGAAGGTATATTCGGAGCATTCCTCGCCGGATTGATAATGAACCGTTACATTCCTCATGTATCGCCGCTGATGAACCGGATAGAGTTTATAGGCAACGCCCTGTTCATACCCTACTTTCTCATAGGCGTAGGCATGCTCATCAATGTGCATCTGCTTTTCGAGGGAGGGGCGATAATATGGACGGTACTGTCAATAGTGGTTTTCGGAACTGCCGGCAAGGCGGTGGCTGCTTACGCTTCGTGCCGTCTCTTCAGAATGCCGCTGTCGTCTGGGCACATGATGTTCGGACTCACCTCTGCCCATGCTGCCGGGGCTATAGCAATGGTGATGGTAGGTATGAGGCTTCAGACTTCGCCAGGCCGCTTTCTCGTCAGCGACGACATGCTCAATGGGGTGGTGATAATGATTCTCTTCACGTGCATTATCTCGTCGATGGTGACAGAGAATGCCGCCCAGCAGATAATACTGCGCGACAAGGAACTGCCCCACGACTCGCCCGAAGCCGACGACGAGCGCATTCTCATACCGATGAAATACCCCGAGTATGCAGTCAGACTGGTCAATCTGGCTCTGCTCATGCGCAACCAGAAACTCGGACGTGAGATTATCGGGTTGAACGTAGTCTACGACGACGATGACATGCGTATAAACCAAGAACGGGGGACACGCCTTCTGGAGAATGTCACACAATATGCCGCATCTGCCGACGTGAAGATGATAACCCAGGTACGCATCGCGGCCAATATTGCCAACGGAATAAAACATGCCTTCAAGGAGTTTCACGCCTCCGAGATAATTATAGGCATGCACATGCACAAGGAGGTGTCTACCAAGTTCTGGGGTGCATTCCACCAGAGTCTGTTCAACGGACTGAACAGCCAGATAATAATGGCTCGCATAAAACAGCCGCTCACCACAATACGCCGTATACAGGTGGCTGTGCCATCAAGGGCGCAGTTCGAGCCTGGATTCTACAGATGGGTGGAACGCATATCCCGACTGTCGGAGAACCTGGAATGCCGGACTCAATTCCACGGACGGTCCGACGTGCTGTCACTCATAAGCCAGTATGTGACCAACCGACACCCTGAGGTGCGCGCCACATACACTGAGATGGAACACTGGAGCGACATTCCAAAACTCGCTTCCACCATATCGACAGAACATCTGTTCGTAGTGGTAGCGGCACGTAAAGGCACCGTCTCCTATAAAAACGCCCTGGAACATCTTCCTGACGAAATGCAACGCCACTTCTCGGGCAAGAACATCATCATCATCTTCCCCGACCAGCATGGCGACGCAATGGACGAAATGACATTCGCACAGCCGCAGCACACCGAAGAGCACAGCGCATACGAAGTACTGCACAGGTGGATTGTACGCAACCGTGTGAGATGGATAAGGGCATGGAGAAAGCTGAAGGCATGAGCCTGCAACGGCTACGCATGTAAAAAAGAAGGAGCAAAACAAGGATAACAAGAACAGAAACAATGATAACAATCAAAGGAATTACAAAAAGTTTCGGTCGGCTGCAAGTGCTTAAAGGCATTGACTTGCACATAGACAAAGGCGAAGTGGTGAGCATCGTCGGCCCCAGTGGAGCCGGTAAAACAACCCTGCTGCAGATTATGGGTACGCTCGACAAGCCCGACAGCGGATCAATAGAAATTGACGGCATCGACGTGCGCAGTCTGAATTCAAAAAAAATAAGCGAATTCCGAAACCGCCATATAGGCTTTGTATTCCAGTTCCATCAGCTTCTGCCCGAATTCACTGCTTTGGAAAACATAATGATTCCGGCTTTCATCGGTGGCAAGAGCACGTCTGAAGCCAAGACAAGAGCTATGGAGCTGCTCGAGTTCATGGGACTGAAAGACCGCGCCGGACATAAACCCAACGAACTTTCGGGAGGCGAGAAGCAGCGTGTGGCCGTCGCCCGTGCTCTCGTCAACAACCCGGCAGTAATACTGGCCGACGAGCCGAGCGGCAGCCTCGACTCCAAGAACAAAGCCGAACTCCACCAACTATTCTTCGACCTGCGCGACAAGTTCGGTCAGACATTCGTCATTGTAACCCACGACGAAAACCTCGCACAGATAACCGACCGCACCATATATCTGAAGGACGGAATGATTGTAAAGGAGGAAACCGCACACAAAACCGACGACAGCAATGAGCCTTCAGAAATCGACAAGGCAATTACTGCCGGTAACGAAATTCAGGATAAAGCTTGACCACAGAACACATAACTTACAGCAGCAATGGAAAAGATAAGACTCGGCGACTACAACGTGATGAAAATAGTCAAAGATGTCGACTTCGGCATGTATCTTGACGGAGGCGACGAAGGCGAGATACTCCTGCCACGACGCTATGTGCCCGAAGGGGCAAAGCCGGGCGACGAGATAGAAGTGTTCGTCTATCTCGACAACGAAGAACGCCTTGTCGCCACCACCGAACACCCGCTTGCCCGCGTTGGCGACTTCGCCTATCTGCGTGTAGCATGGGTCAACGAGTACGGAGCATTTCTGGATTGGGGACTGATGAAGGACCTCTTCTGTCCGTTCCGCGAACAGAAAATGCACATGACACGCGACAACAGCTACATCGTCCACGTACATATCGACGAGGAAAGCTACCGTATCGTCGCTTCAGCCAAAGTGGAACACTGGCTCGACGACAGCTGTCCGCCATACAAGCCCGGCGACGAAGTAGACCTGCTTATATGGCAGAAGACGGATCTGGGATTCAAGGTTATTATCGACAACCGATTCGGCGGACTAGTCTACGACGACCAGGTGTTCAAATACGTCCACACCGGCGACCGGATGAAGGGATACATCTCCAATGTCAGAGAAGACGGCAAAGTAGATGTAACCCTCCAGCCCACAGGCCGCAGACAGGTAAAAGGCTTTGCCAGCACTCTGCTCGACTACATAAACAACCATGACGGCCGCTGCGACCTCGGCGACAAAAGCGACCCAGAAGACATACGCCGTCGTTTCCAAGTGAGCAAGAAGGTATTCAAACAGGCTGTCGGTGACCTCTACAAGCACCGCATAATAACTATCTGCGATGACGGAAGCCTGAAACTGGCATGACGACACAGCCGAGTCCGACCGAGGACTGCACCATGTCACAGCAAAGGCCATGCTCACAGATATTGTAACAAAACGTAAAAAGATAAAATGAAATCAGACATTGAAATTGCACGCGAAGTGCAAATGGAACGCATCGACAAAATTGTAGAAAAACTGGGAGTGGATACTGAAAAGGCCGACAACTACGGCAAATACGTAGCCAAGCTGCCACTCACGCTGATTGACGAAGAAAAAGTGCGGCGCAACAACCTTATCCTGGTCACAGCCATGACTGCCACACGCGCCGGAATAGGCAAGACAACCGTCTCGGTCGGACTGTCAATGGCACTCAACAAAATAGGGCTGAAATCGGCCGTAGCCCTGCGCGAGCCGTCACTGGGTCCGTGTTTCGGAATGAAAGGTGGGGCTGCGGGCGGAGGATACGCCCAGGTAGTGCCGATGGAGAAGATAAACCTCCACTTCACCGGCGACTTCCATGCCGTAACGTCTGCCCACAACACCATCGCCGCACTGCTCGACAACTATCTCTACCAGCACGAAGCCGAAGGGTTCGGACTAAAAAAAATAATGTGGCGACGTGTGCTCGATGTCAACGACAGATCACTGCGCGACATTGTCATCGGACTCGGGTCACACACCAATGGGGTCACACGCCAGACAGGATTCGACATAACAGCCGCTTCCGAACTGATGGCTGTGCTGTGTCTGGCCGACAGCATTGACGACCTAGAACACAGAGTAGAGAACATACTGCTCGGCTTCACCTTCGACGACAAGCCTTTCACAGTCAAAGACCTGGGAGTCGCTCCAGCCATAACGGTATTGCTAAAGAGTGCAATCAAACCAAACATCGTGCAGACTCTCGAACACACCCCAGCCTTTGTACACGGCGGACCGTTCGCAAACATAGCCCACGGCTGCAATTCGGTCGTAGCGACCAAGATGGCAATGTCGTTGTCCGACTATGCCGTAACCGAGGCCGGGTTCGGAGCCGACCTCGGTGCAGAAAAGTTCTACGACATAAAATGCCGTTACGCAGGGATAGCCCCAAAACTGACAGTGCTCGTCGTCACCGTCGGAGGACTGAAGATTCAGGGCGGTGCCAGCTATGACGACATAGCCACACCCGATGTCGAAGCCCTAAAGCGCGGCTTCGAGAACATGGACAAGCACATCAGCAACATACGCAAGTTCGGACAAAACGTAGTGGTGGCTGTCAACCGGTTCGCTTCTGACAGTTCAGAAGAGATTGACACGCTCATGGAACACTGCCGCTCTGTCGGCGTGAAAGCAGCCG
>CALBJK010000231.1 GCA_937892695.1 uncultured Prevotella sp. | reverse complement strand
TAAACTCGGGAATGATAGTAGAGACATCATTGTAAATGTTTTCCCAGTCTTGTTTCTTTATAGATTTTCCCTGTTTCAGACGGTTCATCATTGTTTTATAAGCTTCAGACTTGAACATGGCATTCCGTCGCGACTCGCGATATGCTTTCTTGTTTTCTATTTCGGCCAAATCTTTGGTCAAAATGCTTATTTCCTCTTTCAGAGCCTTGTTCATATTCTGTGTGGTTGCCATCTGGCTGCTTAATACCTGTATGCTTTCTTTCAGAGAGCAGATTCTCGACTCGCTCATCTCGGCTTGCTCTTTTGTCTTTTTATCCAGAAGAGCGAGACGTCTTGCGTATTCTTGTTTCTTTTTCCGCTGTCTGATAATAATCTGGTAGGCAATAACAGAAATGATGATAAAGATTAAGATACCGATAAGAATGGAGTTCCAAAGCAACAGCCTGTCGGCCTTGAGCTGGGCGTTCTCTGTCTGTATGCGTTGGAAATTGTACCGTGCATTGCTTTGTGACATTTCTTCGATGGCGTTGATATCGTCGACAGAGTCTGAATACATTTCATAACTGTCGAGACATTTGTATGCTTTGTGTGGTTCACCGGCCGTAAAATATAGCTTGGACAATATTTTATATGCCTGTTTTTTCCCGTACACGTTCCCGTATTTTAGCATTTTGTCGCAGTAAAATTTCGCTTTGTCTTTCTGTCCGATATTGAAATAAATGTCGATGGCAAGACTATAGAGGAAAGTGCTCTCGTTATCTCCTATTTCGCGCGGCAGTCTCTTGAAGCATTTGTACGCATTTTTATGATCTTTTTTCTCTTCGTAGTATATAGCTTTTTGGCCTAACACGTGCATTAGCATGTTTGTGTCTCTTTTTTCTAATGTCAGTTTTTCTGCCTTGTTTAGAAAAAATAAGCATTTGTCGTATTTCTTGCTGTTCCTGTAAGCATTGGCTATGTCCAGAGAGCTGTAAACTATAGCTGCCGTGTCATTTCGCTGCATGTCGTAGTTATAAGAGCGGATGTAATATTGCAGGGCCTTTCGATAGAAATTTTGGTATAGAAACAGTCGGCCTGTTTGATTGAAGAGATTACTCTTGAACTTTTTGTCCATGTCTTCGGGCATGGCCTTCTCGGTTTCCTGAAAGTATTCGAGGGCGACAGGTGTGTTATTCATGTCGCGATAAACGCTTGCAGCATAATAGTAGGCGATGGTGAGTTGTCGGGGGCTGCCATGCTTTTGGTAGTAGTCGATCATTTCTGGAACCCCCGAGTCGTTTCTGTGACGGATGTACGATTTGTCATCGGCTTTTATGCAGAGCAGCCGGTAGTAGGCTCGGCATTTTTCGGAAAAGTAACGCTCCTCTTGTTTCATCTTTGCCAACATCTGCCGTGCGCTGTCAGGTCTTGTATCTGACAGAGTGTCGATGGCGACGAGACGTTTGTATGTGTCGTTGTCTGGAGTACATGAAAATGACCAGAGAATCAGTTGCAAGAATATTATAAAAAAGAATGTATGTCTCATGTCAATATTATTTTAAGGCAAAAATAACGATAATTAATGAAATGAGAAAATAAGTTTGCAAGTTTTACTTATGTCGAACGAAAATCTTACGTTTCGGTCCAATTCCTGTTTGCGGCAAAGACATGAAATATTGTAGAAGTATAGCAAATGGCTTTGAACTTACAGATTGTAACCGGTTTCTCAAAAAATCCATATTCTGACCTTATATGTTCAATAAAACTACTCTGGCCTTGTCCGTCATTTCTGGCAAATTTTCCAGGAAGTCGTTGTTCTTGTGCAGAATACGCTGAAAATGAAGATTTACACTCCAAATAGGAGACGCTGATAATCAGGCAGTTACAAGTCAGCTGTCGGAAAACCACTCCTTCAAAGTCCGAAAATGGCAAAAAATAGCCGAAACTGACATATTTTAACGTCTCAAATGAGCCATTCCGTCTTGCGAAATGCCCCATTTGAGAGTCTGAAACGGTGCATT
>CALBJK010000230.1 GCA_937892695.1 uncultured Prevotella sp. | reverse complement strand
TATACTAAGCGCCGAGACGCTCTTGCCCTTCCAAAGCCCAGCCGACTTGGCTGCGCTTGCCAAGGGCTTTACAGCGTGCTCCTTGGTGTCGCTGTTGAACGTGAGGGTGTGCGATGTGCAGTGCCCCACGGCCTTGCCGCCCACTTTGAGCAGCAGGTCACTACCGTTGATGTATCCAGTATCTTCCATTTTATGATTGAATTAAATTTTTACGTTAAAAATCAAAGACTGAAAGAAAGCATCGTCGTCATACCCCTCTTCACTGTCCACAAGCGTACATGAGCGCATGACGAGTCCGTCTTTCTCTCCTTTCTTGTAGTCGAGAGCAGCACGGACGGCTTCTGCCAGCCCAACGCCCTCGGCGTACTTGGCCGTGTAGCACACCACCTCTATCTGGACGGTGTCCGCACCCGGCATTCCTGTCTTTGTAGGGTTGTGGTCGAGAGCAGCACGGCGGTAGAGTATGTAAGGCAGTATTGCCTTGTCTGTTGCAATAGGGAACACCTTATTGGCGCGTTTCCTTACTTCCGGATCATTCTGCAATATGTCACGGATGATGCCTCCTGCGCTTAATGATGTAGCCATATTCGCTAAAGTTATAAGTGAAAATCTAAGAGGTAATAACACAATATTCAATGCATTACGTTCCTCATTTTTAGTTTACATTAGGCCCTGTTTCTTTGCAGCCTTGTCGAGGTTGGCCTGAAACGTACCGAAGAGATTGTTCTCAACCGAAGTTTCCTCCTGTCTCTCGGTCTTGGCCATGAAGGCGTAGCGTTTCATGCGTCCGGTGCTGTGGCCGCCACGGATGTAGTTGCGTATCCGCTTGCCGGTGATGCGGCTCTTAGAGAAGAACGAGAGCTTGCGTCGCCCGGTCTTTCGGCTGCGTGTCCCGTCCTCTGCCCACATCAGCACGGGCTTCATTATGCCCTTCCGGTTTGTGTGTATGCCCTTGACGTTGTTGCCACGGTGAGGCTTCACACTCACCATGAACCCTGCGCCGTAGCGGTCGGGGTAGACACGGGTGTAGATGCCCTTCGACAGGTTGCGTGACGTGCCCTGTCCTATGCCGCTCGCCTGCAGGTTGGCCGAGGCTGTCCTTTTCAGACGGTTGCCCTCACGCCGCATCGCGCTCTTCATGGCCTTGCGCTGCACTTTCAGGTCGAGGGCATTGTAGACATCGCCGAAGGGATTTTTCAAATCAGTAACTGTACTGTCCATAGCTCTTCTCCTACTCGTTGACCCTGTCGCATACGAGGGTCTTCATGCCCCGTCGGCGGTTGGGTATGATGTTGGTCACGCTGTATAGGTGTCCGTCGGTCTGGCGGACACGCCAGTTTTCCTCAACGGGGTGGGCGAAGCGTATGTTGAACCTCACCGAGTAGTCGGGGAACTGCTCACCCACCTCCTCGCTGCGGTGTCCGTCCATCTTCACCCTCTCTGCCCTGACGGTACGCACCTCTTGCCATGTAGGCTCTTCCTCGCCGTATGAGTTGACAAGCCTTGTGGGGCGCATCAGCACCAGCCTTGTGTCGCTAAGTCCTCCTGCCCTCATCAGTCAGCCAGTTTACGGAATTGCTTGATGATGGCCGTGGCTCCGTAGGGCACTTCGCGCATCTGCACGGCTGCGTCATTCTCGGGAGTGGCGTACCGCGCCGCCGCTATCAAGAGTATGGCTTGTAAGAGGGACGGGGGGAACTTGCCCCCACCCATCTCTACAAGCTCGGCCTCGGTGCGGTTGGTGGCACGCACGACATAGTCCTCGGCAGCGTCGAGACACTGCTGAAGGATTAAGTCGTCGTCGGAGAAGTCGTCAGCCCTGACGTGCTTCTTGAAGAGTGCCAAGTCCACTACTGCCATAGCTCATCTCTTGTTACTTACCCGTTGTTCCACCGCCGCTTGACGCTGCCTTCGACAGTATGGCGAATGCTTCCTGACGGAGCACACTGATGGCGTAATCGATGTTCAGCACGAAGTCGATGGCGTTCTTGCGGGCCTGTGTGTACGGATCGACGATGAACACCATGTCGCCGAAGATACCCTGAGGCGCGTACTTGAATGCTCCGAACAATACGGTCCCCTCAGCCACGTATGACGAGCAGAAAACGGGTACGCCGTTTATCTTGCCGTCGTCGCCTACAATGGCGAGATTGGATCCTGCCCATTTGGGTGTGCCTTCGAGAAGTGCCTTGGTGGTCTCGGTCATGACGTAGCAAAGACCCTCGGGCTGTATGTTCTTGCCCAAGACCGCACCCTTCAGCTGCAACAGGTCGGCAACAGTGGGAGCGTCGCCGCTGTAGGTCCTCTTGTTAGCGGCGGCCACGTTGACGAACGGGCCAAAGAGGTTGGTAGCCCCCGATACCTTGGTGGTGGAGAACATGATCTTGTTCATCAGGTCGGCTGCTGCCACTGGCATGTACTGTGTGCATACGAGCTGCAACAGGTCGTCGGTCTCGTTGAGAGCCTCACGTGTCACGGGCACGGCAAGGCCTATGCGCTCAGGCTTTGCGATTAGCTTGCTGAGCGGTATCTTGGTGTCGCCCAGCTCCACGCCCTCGTCGTTGATGGTGGCGGCAAATGTCTCCACTACCGGCCACTGATAGTTGCCGCGCAATCCTGTGAGCAGCGGCGAACCGATGGCCGACAGTATGAGACGGTTGAACAGCGGTTCTACGATGTCGCCCATGGTGACTGCCGCCGGGTTGTTGCCGTGGAACGATTCCGACACGGCACGGCCTATGCGCAGCTCGAACCGCTTGCCTTCGCTGAGACACTCGCGCATCTGGCGGTTGGCCTCGGCCACGTCGTCGCGGCTCTGCACGTTGATGGCGGCCTGGTTGGCCTTCATCTTCATTTCGAGGATGTCAAGCTCTCGGCACAGCTGCCTGCGCTCTCCCTCCTCAGCCTCGGTGAACGCCTCGCGCTCCTTGTCGTTCTCCAAGGTCTCGGCCATCTCCTTCAGACGGCCCTTGATCTCTGACACGCGCTCGTAAGCCTCGCGCCAGTTGAACTTCTCTTTACTCATCCGTTCTTTTTATTTAAAGGTTAAAAATGAATCTGTCTGTACTCTCTATCCTTTCCATCACCTGCCTGACGGCTTCGCGCTTGCGCGACTGGTCGATGGGCTTCGGCTCTTCGCGGCGGTTGCGGCCGGCAAGGTCAACGCCCGCATCCTCCACCTCGCGGCGGCTGACGTTGGTCTGCTCGTAGGCGGGGTCACTGGTTACGGTGAAATCGTACACATTATCTATACGTTTGACATGGCGCAGCAGTATGTCCTCGCCGTCGTCGGTCTTCTCGCTCAGACGTTCGTAGCTGACGGCGTTCTCCGAGTCGGCCTCGTCGGTGCTGTATATGAACGAGCATCCGGCTATGTCGCCGCGCTGCACCAGCTCCAGAGCCTTGTCGCCGTCAACGGTGTGGGGCATGTCGGCCCAGAACTTCACGCCCGTGGTGTCAACCTCGTAGTTGAGCGTTCCTTGCCCGTGGCTGCTCCGTGCGAGCAGCATCTGGCGGTCGTGGAACATGGTGAGCTTGATGTCCTGCCGGTCAAGCATCTCACGTGTGACGCAGCCGGGTTCAAGCACCTCGTAGTAGTTGTCCCACCAGTCGCACAGCAGCCGTGAGCGCACTCCGAACTTCAGAGCATAGCCCTCGATGGTGCGGCTCTCGCTACCTTCCTCCGTGGCTTCGCGGATGCGCAGCCCGGAGACGAATCCTATAGTCCTTTTCTTCATATCTCGTATATTTTTTTATTCTTTGTCTTTCACGTCTCCTGCAAGTTTCTCGCTGCCGAGCGGTGCAAGGTTGGTAGACAGATAGACCGTATCGCCGCCCTCCACTTCGGGCTGGTTCTCCATACGCCGCCAGTCGTTGACGGTGAACACGCCGCTCTGTATGGTCTTCATCTGGTATGTGGCCAGTGCGTCGAGGTCGAGCGAGTAGATGCCTCGGCGGTCGAAGCGGAACACGCGCTTGCAGCACAGCGACCGTGGTATGAGCTTACGGCACAGCTCATTCTCGATGCGTTTGAGTATGGGGTCGAGCGTCATGCTGAGGAACGCCACGTTGGCCATCTCCGCCGACTTGTAATTGTTAGACGTGTCGTCGAAGACGAACGACGGGTGAACACCGAAGAAGCGGCATATCTCGCGCACGGTGAACTTGCGGCTTTCGAGGAACTGCATGTCCGTTGAGCTTAAAGATATTTGCTTGAAGTCAACCTGCCCGGGGAGGCTCACTATGCGCTCGCCGTCCTGGAACCTGCTGTCGATGCTCTCGGCTGTCTTCTCCAATTCCTTGTCTTGGTACTCGCCGAAGCCCACGGTGCTTTTGTCGTTGCTCACGATGCCGCGCACGGTGCCGCCGTTGGCGAAGCGGTTCAGCGTCTCGCTGTCGCCCGCCGTGGCTATGCCCATGGTGCGGCGGGCATGGGTGATCACGCTCTCGCCGTTGCGCCCGTCGGTAGAATGCAGGTAGAGGTGTATGATGTCGGACTCCTTGAACGTGCCGTACACTCCGTTGTATGTGTCGGAGATGGAGTAGGTGCCGTTGAGGCAGTCGTGCGCCACGCTGCCCCGCGAGCACAGCACGAGGTCGGTAAGCTCACCCAAGACATATCGTGGATAGATGTAGGCGTTGCCCTCAAGCAGCATGAGCTGCACAGTGCGGCTCCAGAAGTCGAACGCCGACATCTCGGGCTGAGGCTGCACGGTGAGCAGGTAGTGAAGGGGGCTGCTCTGGTCTTCCTGATAGCGTCCGTCGCGCAGCCGCATGTATTGCAGCCGCAGCCCCGCCACGCTGTCCGACAGCAGCCGTACACACCTGTAGGCCGTGGCCACACCCAGAGTCTCGCTTGCCGTGGGGGCGAACAGGTAGTAGCCGCCACGGCGGGGTGTTGTGCCCTGCGCGGCGGCTGGAACAGAGTCCGCACCCTCGCGTGAGAAAAAACGTCTTATCTTTTGGAAAATATTCACTGTCCGGAATTTTATTTGCTATCAAAGATAGCTAAAAAATATGTATTTGGCAGGGTCTTGAAGATAATGAAAGTGTTTCGTGTGGGAAATGAACGAACCTCTATAAAAACAGTGCTTTAAATCAAATGGTTAGACTTACGCTTTAAGGGAAGCACGCCACGGACATGACTGTTGCCCTTCCTAATAGGGGACGACATTCCACGTTGTCAGAACACGGAAAAGACATGCCTGAGTCTTGTCATTACGGCTCGCCTAAGGCATCGACGACCTCGGCATATTCCGCATCGGTCTCGGAACCAACCCGGGAGACAAGCCCGAGGACTTCACCGCCGACAACATACGGGGAGTGCGACTCAACCTCTACCTGGGCAAACGGTTCCGGGCAAGAGACCTCAAGAAGGCGGCCAAGTTCCGCGAGGCCGGCATTAAGGGCAAAAACGACGCTCCGCTTAAAAAGCAGCCCTGCCATCACGACGGGGCTGCTTGCATTCCAATAAAAGCGGCCATTACAGCCGCCGAAACAACAAACGCAAAGGTACGGCAAAAAAAAGGACATTGCCAAATGTTTTGCGGTATTTCCGATATACAGTAGGGACGCACGGGCCGTGCGTCCGCCTATCATCGCTCGTAAGAATACAGTTGCCCCAGCGTCATCAGAAGGGTGATTGCGCCGTCTATCTTGCGGTAGCGCGATGCTTTGAGGGGCTTCTTGTTCTCCAGACGGTCCTCGTCGATGACGCAGTTGGTCAGGCAGAACACGTTGATGGGGTTGTCGTTCAGGGTGATGCGCGGCGGCGTGTCGTAGGCCAGCATCTCCAGGCTTTCAACGGGAAGGTTGAACGAGCCGTAGGTCTGGGAGTAGGGCTGCAATACGTTGCGTGCGCCTATGGTAGAAAGGATGCTCACCAGCTCCTGGCTCTTGTATGCGTCGTAGCCTATGCGGATGATGCTGACCGTCTTGGAGCGGCGCAGGATGTCCTCGGCGATGAGCTTCACGTCTATCTTGTCGCCACGGCAGAAGCGCAGGTAGCCCTTCTCGTTCCAAAGGCGGTAGAGCTGCTCGTTGGGGTGGCCACGCAAAGCCCCTACGGGGAAGTAGTAGTCGGTGTGGGAGTAGAACCGCTTCGAGGCTGAGGAATAGAGCGTGTAGGTGACGGCTGAGAAGTCGTCGTGCACGGACAGGTCGAACGACACGGCGCACTCGGGATGCCCCCCGACCCGGTCTATCGAGAAGTCGCCCACAAGCTCGCGTGCCTTCTCGTAGGTGAACCACGTCTTCTCCTCGTTTATCGTGAACACGTTGAGAAGCTTGGTGCGGAACGCCAGCATGTTCTCGGCCGACATCTGTGCCGTCTGCCATTCGCGCTCG
>CALBJK010000229.1 GCA_937892695.1 uncultured Prevotella sp. | reverse complement strand
ATAAAATATGAGTTTTTTGGAAATAACAAGGTGATTTTAAATGAAAGAGCCGTGGCAACATCATGCAAAAGTCTGACAAATGCTTGTTTGTTTGGAAAAAAAAGAGTATATTTGCCAACGACTTTTTATTACAAACTAACAACAATACCGCCTATGAAAAAGTATAATTTCAACGCTGGCCCATCAAAACTTCCACACAAAGCTATTGAGAAAACGGCACAACAGATTCTAGACTTTAACGGCTCCGGCCTTTCTCTTGCCGAAATAAGCCACAGAGCTAAGGATTTCAAACCAGTAGTCGACGAAGCCATGTCATTAGTGAAAGAGCTATTAGACGTGCCTGACGGTTATTCTGTACTTTTCCTAGGAGGTGGCGCTTCATTGGAATTTTGCATGGTGCCATACAACTTCTTAATTAAAAAAGCAGCCTATCTGAATACCGGAACTTGGGCCAAAAAAGCCATGAAGGAAGCAAAGTTGTTCGGAGAAGTAATAGAAGTAGCATCCTCTGCAGCTGAAGGTTACAACAACATCCCCAAAGGATGGACATGCCCTTCTGACGTCGACTATCTGCATATAACAACCAACAATACAATATTCGGTACCGAGATTCACAGCGACCCGAACGTTTCTGTGAGATTAATTGCCGACATGTCTTCAGATATTTTCAGCCGGCCGGTAGATGTGTCAAAATACGACTGTATTTACGGCGGTGCACAAAAAAATCTCGCCATGGCCGGACTTACCCTGGTAATCGTAAAGGATGACGCATTAGGCAAGGCTCCAAGACAGATACCTACAATGCTTGACTACCGCACTCACGTCGAAAAAGGCTCAATGTTCAATACCCCTCCAGTTGTCCCCATATATTCTGCCCTGGAGACGTTGAGATGGATAAAATCAAATGGCGGAGTGGAAACAATGGAAAAGAAAGCCTGCAAACGCGCCGACATATTGTATTCTGAAATCGAACGAAACAAGCTCTTCCATGGTACAGCAAGAGAAGAAGACCGTTCACTTATGAACATCTGCTTCGTTATGAATGAGGGATACAAGGATCTGGAAAAACCATTCCTCGACTACGCTACATCCTGCGGCATGGTCGGAATAAAAGGACACCGTTCTGTCGGAGGCTTCAGAGCCAGCTGCTACAACGCCCAGACCATAGAAGCTGTGCAAGCACTCGTGAAATGCATGAAAGAATTCGAAGCCAATAACTAAAAACAACCATCTTATGAAAGTACTGATAGCGACCGAAAAGCCTTTTGCCTCAGCTGCAGTAAAAGGAATAAAAGAAATTGTAGAAGCCGGGAATGGTACCGTAACATTACTGGAAAAATATACAAAACGTAGCGAGCTGATTGATGCCCTAAAAGCCGCCGAAGCACTGATTGTGCGATCAGACAAAATAGACAAAGACATTCTGGACACAGCCAATAATCTGAAAATCATTGTAAGGGCAGGTGCCGGCTACGACAATATTGATACTAAATACGCAAAACAAAAGGGAATTATAGTTGAGAATACTCCAGGACAAAACTCAAACGCCGTTGCAGAACTAGTTTTCGGTTTATTGGTTCTTGCTGCTCGGAATTCTTATAACGGCAAAGTCGGAATAGAGCTGAAAGGCAAGAAGTTAGGCATTTTTGCTTTCGGAAATGTAGGACGAAACGTCGCCCGTATAGCAAAAGGATTCGATATGGACATTATGGCCTACGATGCATATTGCCCCAAAGAGACAATAGAAAGCGAAGGAGTGATGGCTGCTACATCTGCCGACGAATTGTTTGAAAAGTGCGACATTGTTTCACTTCATATCCCTGCGACTTCTGAAACCAGACAAAGCATCGGCACAAACTATGTATCTAAAATGAAAAAGAACGCTATACTGATAAACACAGCACGAAAGGAAATAATAGACGAAGCCGAACTGCTGGAAACAATGAGACAGCGTGACGACATTAGATACATAACCGACATAAAGCCTGACGCAGAAGAGGAATTTAAAAAACTTGAGGGCCGATATATCGGTACACAAAAAAAATTAGGAGCACAGACTACAGAAGCCAACGCCAATGCAGGATTGGCTGCAGCCAAACAGGTTATGGCTTTTTTCAAAGACGGATGCACTCAATATCAAGTGAACTTATAGGAAAGAAAAGCCAAGTTCCACTATAGACAAGCAAACAAGTCTCACAAAAAACAAGAAATATGGTTAAAGTAAAACCCTTCAAAGGCATACGCCCTCCTAAAGAACTTGTGGAAAGAATAGAATCGCGTCCTTACGATGTCCTTAGCAGTGATGAAGCACGCAAAGAAGCCGAAGGCAATGAGATGAGCCTGTATCACATAACAAAACCAGAAATAGATTTTGAAAAGGGTACAAAAGACGACGACCCCCGAATACATTCCAAAGCCGTAGAAAACTACAATAGGTTTATAGAAAAAGGATGGCTCGTGCAAGATTCTCAAGAAAATTACTACATTTACGCCCAAACAATGAATGGCAAAACCCAATACGGTATTGTTCTTGGTGCACATGTCGAAGACTATCTGAACGGAGTAATAAAAAAACACGAGCTTACCAGACGCGACAAAGAAGAAGACCGGATGAAACATGTGAGAGTTTGCAATGCAAACATCGAACCGGTATTTTTCGCTTATCCGGACAATGACATTCTTGAAAATCTAATAAGGCGTTATTCGTCATTTATTCCAGAATACGACTTCATTGCCCCTGGCGATGGATTCAGACATCAATTTTGGATAATAAACGAAGAAAAAGACATCAAGACTGTCACAAAAGAGTTTGAGAAAATGCCTTCACTATATATTGCAGACGGACATCATCGAAGTGCCGCCGCCGTTCTTGTATGCAAAGAGAAAGCCAAACTGAATCCAGAACATAAAGGGACTGAGACATACAACTATTTTATGGCCGTATGTTTTCCAGCTTCACAATTGACAATTCTCGACTACAACAGAGTCGTAACCGACTTGAACGGACTATCGTCCGAAGAATTCTTGAACAAGCTAAAAGAGAATTTTGAGATAGATGACAAACAAGATAAAATGTACCGTCCACAAAGATTACACAATTTTTCACTTTATCTAGATGGAAAATGGTATAGCCTGACATCAAAGCCAGGAACATACAACGACAATGATCCTATCGGAGTCCTTGATGTTGATATTTCAAGCAGACTAATCCTCGACCGGATTATCGGAATAAAGGATTTACGATCAGACAAACGCATAGACTTTGTAGGCGGGCTACGCGGACTGGAGGAGCTTAAAAGACGGGTGGACAGTGGAGAAATGCGCATGGCTCTTGCTCTTTATCCTGTAACAATGAAGCAGATAATGGATATAGCTGATTCTGGGAAAATAATGCCACCAAAAGCTACGTGGTTTGAACCCAAACTAAGGTCAGGCCTAATTATCCATAGTCTGGCATAATAATTTGTAAATTATAATTTTGTGGCAGAAACAGACGAATACTCAACGATAACCCCAAATACAGGCGAAGGCTTCTACAGTGAGAAACGTAGCAAATTCTATGCATTTGCCATCCACGTATCTTCAGAAAAAGAAGTAAAAGAACATATTGCCGAGTATCGTAGAAAGTTCTACGATGCGCGGCACGTATGCTTTGCTTATACACTCGGACCAGACAAGTCCTTATTTAGAGCAAACGACGATGGTGAACCGTCTGGAACAGCCGGGAAACCCATACTCGGCCAAATCGTGAAATATGGACTTACAGATATTCTCATCATCGTTATACGTTACTATGGGGGCATCAATCTTGGCACAGGAGGCCTTACTGTTGCATACCGTACAGCAGCAGCCGAAGCAATAAACAATTCAGAAATAGAAACAAGACATGTAAAAGAAATTGTTGAGTATCATTTCCACTATCCACAGACAAACAATGTGATGCGAATAGTAAAGGAAATGTCTTCGACAGTCATTTCAATCAACTACGATAGTGACGGTTGCACCATCCGATTGAGTATAAAAAAATCATTAGCAAAAGAGCTGGAAGAAAAATTAAAGCAAACAAAATATAACTAAAACAGTAACCACAAAAATTAACTTCGTTTCCAGCTATCAACTTTTATGATCACTACGACAACTTGCAGAAAGTTCACTTTCTGTAAGACAGAAATGGGGACAAATCACATAATGATTTGTCCCCAATCTCTCACTTTTTTATGTTCGAGCCAAAGGCTTACTCAGCAGCTGAGTCAGTAGCTGCTGTATCAACAGTTGTTGTGTCAGCTGTAGTGTCAGTAGCAACGCTGTCACTGTCAGAGTTAGCTGCAGGAGCAGCAGTTTTGTTACCACAAGATGCAAAAGAGATAGCTGCAATAGCTACGAACATTAAAACTAATTTCTTCATTTTCTTTGCTTTTTTTAATCTGTAAAACAATCATTTGTTTATTAAAACATTGCAAAGGTAAGTATTTTTTTCATACGCCGTTCATTTTTTAGCGATTTTTTTTAGGTCTAACT
>CALBJK010000228.1 GCA_937892695.1 uncultured Prevotella sp. | reverse complement strand
GTGAAAATAGGAGGCAAATGCCTTTTATGATTAGCATTTACTTCCTACCCGATTGGCATAATTATGCCTTAATGGCCGATTGAAGATAGAATAACATTAATAATTGATCTTTAGGATGACAAAAAATAATGATTTGCTTTTAATGTGATAAGATTTGCTATAATTTTATTACCTTTGCAGACAGGTAGACTGCACTCTGACAATTGAGAGCATGTCTAATAGAATACAATCTTTAAAAAGCATACAATGAAAATAAAATTATTGACATCATTATTCTTGCTTGTTCTTTATGGACATATATGTATAAACGCAGACGATGCCATGCCTCGCACAAAACCTGAGAATGAAGGTATCAGTTCGGCTTCGGTAATAGCTTTTCTCGACTCAATGAACGCCTTTCCCGGTACAGAAATTCATAGTGTGATTGTGGCACGTAGAGGAAACATCGTTGCCGAAATGTGGCCAAAGCCTTTTGCGGCAGAATATCCTCAGACGCTTTATTCGTGTTCGAAAACCTTTATCAGTGCGGCTGTCGGCATTGCCGTCGAAGAAAACAGACTGCGTATAAAGGATCGTGTGGCGACGTTCTTCCATGAAGACTTGCCCGACACTATATCTGCAAATCTGGCCGCAATGACTGTTCGCGACTTGCTCGTGATGGCTTCGGGTATAGAACCAGACTGGTCGTTGCGCGACCACAATGACAAGTGGGTCAAGGAACTGTTGTCAAGACCTGTAGCCGAGCCGGGCAAGCGGTTCAAGTACGACTCGATGTGTACTTATCTGCTTTCAGCAATCCTGCAAAAGGTGACGGGCATGACGGCTTTCGACTATGTGAACGACTGCATCTTCAAGCCGCTCGGCATCACAGAGGCTCAATGGGAACAGAGTCCGGAAGGATACACTACCGGTGGTTGGGGACTGAGGCTGAAGAGTGAATCGCTGGCCAAGTTCGGCACATTGCTGATGCAGAAAGGACGATGGAACGGTCGTCAGCTGATTCCGGCTGCATGGGTAGGCGAGATGATGAAGATGCAAATAGACAACGGCGGCTTCGGCTACGGCTACCAGATGTGGCCATGCGAACAGCCCGGAACGGCCCGTGCCGACGGTGCTTTCGGGCAGTACATATATGTGATTCCGGACAGAGAACTCGTGGTTGTGGTGACTCAATGTGGCAATTTCGATTCTGCACGTCAACGCGGACTGTTGTGGCGTGTGCTGTTGCCAGGTGTGCGTGACCGTCGTCTGCGTCCAGATGCGTCCAGTCACCGTCTGGCACGGAAGGAGGCTTCATACGTACTGCCTTTTGCCAAAGGAAGACGGAGCGACAAGGCAATGCCTGAATATGAAGGCAAGACGCTGACTCTGGGTAAGAACAACTACGGATGGAAGACGCTGACTCTTGGCATGGACGGCAGCGAACTGGTCGTGACCGTCGGTACTACTGATGGAGATAAGTTCATAATACGTTGTGGCAATCGCCGCTGGATTACGACGGAGAATGACGCTACGCCGGTTTATTCTATCACGGCACGAGGAAGATTTAAAGGCGTTAAAGGACCGTTCCGTGTTGCCGGAAGTTATGGCTGGGAACGTGGAAAGCTCAATGTCAGTGCGAGATATGTAGACTGGATTACGGCCTTGGATATGACTCTGGAACGCGAAGCTGACGGATTGAGGCTGAACATGAAGATGAATAATTCTACTAAGGCAGACGTGATAGAAATAAACGGACTGTAGCAGTTTTCTTAAGTTGCCTTAACATAATTGTAATACATCAGAAGCGTGTAGATAAAATAAAAAAAGTAATTTTACCGCATCTAAATGGTACATTTTAAAACGTAAAGTTATGAAGATACTTTTTGTTGTGCAGGGAGAAGGCAGGGGACATCTGACTCAGGCCATTACAATGGAGGACATGTTGCGGAAAAACGGACATGAGGTTGTAGAAGTTCTTGTAGGCAAAAGCAATTCGAGAAGTTTGCCAGACTTTTTCAGCCGTAATATCTGTGCTCCTGTAAGAATGTTTGACAGTCCCAATTTCCTGCCTACTCCGGCCAACAAACGAAGCAGGCTCACGCGCAGCGTGATTTATAATGTGCTAAAGATGTCTTCGTATCTTCGTAGTGTCCTCTTCATTCGTAAACGTATAGCAGAGACAGGAGCCGACCTGGTGGTCAATTTCTATGAAATGCTTACCGGACTCACTTATTTGCTGTTCCGTCCGGAGGTGCCTCAGGTGAGTATCGGACACCAGTATCTTTTCCTTCATCATGATTTCGATTTTCCAAAGGGCAGTCCGGTGAGCCTTTTCTTCCTGCGTATGTTCACACGCATTACCAGCATCGGTGCAAGCGAACGTCTGGCTTTGTCGTTCCATGATATGCCTTGTGACGAACGGAACGGAATAACGGTAGTTCCGCCGCTTCTGCGTCGCGAACTGTTCTCCGTCACTCCTTCAAAGGGCAATTACATCCACGGATATATGGTGAATGCAGGTTTCGGCGCGAGTATCGTTGAATGGCACAAGTTTCATGGTGATGTACCTTTGCATTTCTTCTGGGACAAGAAAGGTGCAAAGAGGCTTACAGTAGTAGATGATAACCTTACATTCCATACAATTGACGACCGGGCTTTCTTGGATTCTCTTGCAGGATGCTTTGCTTATGCTACAACGGCAGGTTTTGAGTCGGTATGTGAAGCTATGTATCTGGGGAAGCCGGTGATGATGGTTCCGGCTCACATAGAGCAAGACTGTAACGCCCATGATGCAGCCAGTTGCGGTGCCGGGATTGTAAGCGATGATTTTAATCTAGGACAACTGACGGATTTTGCAGACAGATACAGCCCTGACGAGAAATTCCGTAGTTGGGTGTCGTGTAGCAGTGTGAGGATAATGTCTTCCCTTGAAAAAGCCGCTTCCGAACTTCCTGAACATCATCTGTCGCTAAGTTCGCTGGCATCGATATTTTACAATTCATAAGTACGTAATACTGTTTTGTGTCATTTATGTGGAATGATATTACTTTGGCTGTGCGATTTGTCGATGGTGTCTGTCTTTTGAGGGGTGTCAAATCATGCAATAATAATGCTGTTGTAATGAGAACAAGCCCCCATAAACAAAAACAACCTTTTTTTGTTTGTGTTGAGTTTATTTAACTTGTTCGGGGGGGGGAATTTTGAAATGATTTTCTACCTTTGCATTATCTAAAGGTAGAAAGAAAGGCATAATAAATAAGAAAGTTGCTGTAACTTATATTTAAGCTCTATGTTACAAATCCCATACCGTCTTAAAGATTGGTGTATGAAAGCTTCTTTTTTGTATTTTGACTAAAGCCAGTCTCACTTATATGATATTAAGGTTTGAATTGGCTCGATATCGGTGCGGAAGCATCGAAGTGTCATTAATTGACTTATTTATTTGATATGATTATATTGCAAGAATTATCCTGATGTGAGATCGTGGTAATTTTGCCCGGTTGCGGTAAAATCAACATCAGCAGCGCCGCTGCAAATATACTCTTATTTTTTCAAATATGAATAGTTCAATATGGTTCATTTTGATTTAGAGCTTCATTTTCTTGATATAATATATTTAGATGGATTTAAACCTTGATAATTCACGTACATTCCGCCTTTTGCAATGATGAATAGGGGTTCATTTCTTTATTTTATAGGACATACTAAAAATCGGATGAAGAACGTTATAAAAAAGAAACTTCTGTTTCGTAGAAATTAATAAGTGAATGAAAAAAAAGTCGGCTTTGCAGTGGACTGATAATATCAGGGTTGTTAAAATAGCACTTGTTGTCGCGGCTGTCATTATAGCTGTGGTGTCTTTGGCTGTGTCGCATGTACTCATACAAGACTTGTCGTCGGAGGAACACGCAAAAATGGAAGTGTGGGCAGAAGCAATGAGGGCGTTGAGCAAGGCTGATGAGACTACAGACCTTACTCTTGTTTTAAAAGTGATTCACAGCAATAATACGATACCGGTAATAGTGATGGACTCAGGTGGAAATGTGCAGGTTTTCCGCAATCTGAAGATAACCGGATGCAAAACTTACAATGATTCGATCCGGTTTGCTGCTCGTGAAGGCCATAGGCTTCTTTCGGCCGGGCAAAACATAAAAATCAGTATGGGCGATACGCCACAGTCCGGGTACATTAACGTCTGTTACGATGATTCAGTGATGCTGCGCCGGCTTTCTTCCTATCCATACATACAACTTGGGGTGGTGATGATATTCGTCGTGATAGCGATTTTTGCATTGCTTACGTCGAAACGCGCAGAACAAAACAAAGTGTGGGTCGGACTTTCTAAAGAAACCGCCCATCAGCTCGGAACGCCGATTTCAAGTTTGATGGCGTGGGTGGAAATATTGCATGAGACATATCCTGACGATAAGCTTATACCAGAGATGGACAAAGACGTTAAGCGGCTTCAGCAAATAGCCGACCGTTTCTCTAAAATAGGTTCACTTCCAGAGCCAGTTGAAACAGATGTGTGTGAGT
>CALBJK010000227.1 GCA_937892695.1 uncultured Prevotella sp. | reverse complement strand
TAAAAATCTCTCTCTCGGAGGGGCGGGGGAGTCGTTTGCCCGTCAGTTCCGCAACAACAGGGGCGAATATCTCTCCCTCACCCTGTCCATTCCTATTTTCAATTCGTCGGCGTGGCGCAACATGCGGCGTGCCCGCAGCGACTGGCAGACTGCCGGACTGCGCCTCGACGAAACCCGCCGCAAGGTCCATGACCAGGTGTGCCAGGCCGTGATGGACCGTGACGGCTACTGGAGCGAGACCCGCCAGATGGAGAAAAAGACAGCCGCCGACTCGCTCGCCCACAGCCTCAATCTGCGCAAGTATGAGGAAGGGATGCTCTCGTCGCTCGAACTACGCACGTCGTCGCAGCAGCTGCTCCTGTCGCGTATAAAGCTGCTTCAGACACGGTTGCTCTACGAGATGAAACGCCGTCTGGTCAATTATTATAAAGGCGAGGCTCTGGTGCCTGGCATTACGGATACTGACAAGTAGACACCGCGAACCGATAAAAAACATAATATCATTACTTTAGAAGACATTCAGACTATGGACATCAAGATAGAAAAGAAGAAGTATCTCATACCGCGCAAGTATTGGCCCTATCTCGGAGGAGCTGTCGTGCTGGTGGCCGCACAGGTATGGCTCGCCACGAGCAATTTCGCCCGGACGCTAAAGGTAGACCGCCGTGGACTGAGCATCGGTGAAGTGCGGCGCGAACAGTTCAACGACTACGTGAGCGTTGACGGTAGGGTGGTGCCGGTAAGCGTGGTTCAGATAAGTCCCGAGGAGGGCGGAGTGGTCAGAGAGAAGGTCGTCGACGAGGGCGCACAGGTGAAGAAAGGCGACGTAATTGTCGTGCTGAGCAACTCGAATCTCGACCTCGAAATACTCAATGCCGAGTCGGAGCTGGCCGAGAAGCAGAACATGCTCCGCAACACCCGCATCAGTATGGAGCAGGACAGGCTCAACAACGACAACGAAGCCCTGCAGCTCGCCATGGACGAGGAGCGCAAGAAGCGTCTGTACGGACAGCACTCGCGGCTGCAACGCGAACAGCTCAACTCGCGCGAGGAGTATCTTCAGGCCCGCGAAGACTACGAACTGGCCAAGAAGAAACACGCCCTCATCAACCGCCGCATACGCGAAGACAACAAGCTGCGCCGGGCACAGATAGACCAGATGAACGAAAACCTCCAGGCCATGCAGCGCAACGTAGAACTGGTACGTGAGCGTAAGGGACGGCTTGCCGTGCGTTCGGCCATCAACGGCGAGGTGGGTACGCTCGACGTAGAGCTGGGGCAGAGTATCTCGCCGGGGCAGAAGATAGGCGTAATCAACGACCTCAGTGACTATAAAGTAGAGGCTATGGTCGACGAACACTACATAGACCGGGTCCAGGCCGGACTGGTCGGGACGTTCACACAGAACGGACGGACATACAAACTACGTGTGCGCAAGGTCTATCCCGAGGTGCGCGACGGACGTTTCAAGATCGATTTTACCTTTCAAGGCAGCCGTCCGTCCAACATCCGCACGGGCCAGACCTACTACATCGACCTGCAGCTGGGCGAGTCGAAGCCTGCCATCCTCATACCGAAGGGAACGTTCTACAGCGTGACCGGGGGCAACTGGATTTTCGTTCTCGACAAAGACGGCCACCGCGCCTACCGCCGCAAGATACGCATAGGGCGGCAGAATCCCCAGTACTACGAGGTGACTGAAGGTCTGGAACCCGGCGAACGGGTCATCGTCAGTGCCTACGAAGCCTATAAGGACAACGAGGTTCTGGAGATAGACGACTGACATAAACAATCAAAACAAATCATTTTATGAAGAAAATATTTGACATACGGTCTTATCTGACATTCCTTTCACGCAACAAGGTCTACACCGCCATCAACGTTTTCGGCTTCTCCGTCAGCCTGATGTTCGTCATCATTATCGGTGTGTACGTGCAGCAGGAGCTGACAATGGACAGAATGCACTCCAAGGCCGACCGTATCTACTCGCTCGGGATAGGCGGCGATACGCCTTCCGGAGACAACGGCTACGACATGGCTGCATGGGGACTGGAACGATATCTCGCCTCACGTTATCCCGAGATAGAACAGATGTGCGCCTTCACCGCCCAGCGCAACTACATTTTGCTGCCCGACGGTGAGAAACCGATGACGGATATCCTGTGTGCCGACTCCACCTTTTTCAGCATGTTCGATTTCCCGATTGTCATGGGCGACCGCCGCCATCTGCTTGACAATCTGAACAGCGGAGTCGTTTCTGAAGACTTCGCCCGCCGCGCCTTCGGCCGCGCCAATCCGATAGGACAGCGCATCTTCCTCAGCGATTCGACCGCCATCACCGTCACGGGAGTGATGAAAAACATGGAGGGTACGTCGATAAAGAAGGCCGACGTGGTGATACGTTTCGAGAACATGCGGCTCTACAACAGCAGTTTCTTGGATCCGAACATGGGCAACGCAATCGGTTGTACGCTGATGTTGCTCGCCAAACCCGGTGCCGACCTCAAGGCCAAAGAGGCTGACATGACCCAGTATTTCCGCAAGTTCTTTTGGATATTCATGGGCAAGGGCAACGAGAAACAGCACGTGATGCTTACTCCGCTACGCCAGACCTACTTCTCCCAGTCTACGTCGTGTAACGCCAACCGTGGCGATGCCCGTATGGTCAAGATTCTTGTGGCCGTCGGACTGGTGATACTGTTGTTCTCGATAATGAACTACATCAATCTCACCACGACCCAAGCCACGCGCCGTGCCCGCGAGATGGCCACACGCCGTCTGCTCGGTTCGCAGCGTAGGGATATCATCTTCAGACTGATGTCAGAGAGCTTCTTCCTCTGTTCCGTCTCGCTGGTTCTGGGACTTGCGCTTTCGGTGGCCTTCGCTCCTTACGCCGGGCAACTGTTTGATACGCACTTGAGGCTAGGCGTTCTGCTCCGTCCTACGGACATCGTGGTCATCGCTGCCCTGCTGGTGGGTGTGAGTCTCGTTTCGGGCATCATTCCGGCTGTGGTTATCTCACGGGCCAAACCTATCGATGTGGTGCGCGGAACCTTCCGCACCCGTACCAAGATGGTACTGGGCAAGGTGTTCATCACCGTGCAGAATGTCATCACTATCGTGCTTGTGGCCGTCGCGCTTACGATGTACCTGCAGACCCGTCACCTCGTGAATGCTCCGCTGGGTTACGACCGCGACAATCTTATGTATGTCAACTCGGTCAGCAGGGACCTTGTGCAGACGGCGCGGTTTCTTGAGAGTGTACAGAAGTTGCCGTGCGTCGAACTGGTCAGTGCCTGTCAGGGTACACCCCTCGACCGGGGCAACAACATGACTGTATCCTACGGCAACCGGTCTGTAAGCTATCAGATTCTGAACGGAGACCGCAATTATATGAAGATACTCGGACTGAAACTCGACCGCGACTACCGTTCTTCGGTCAAGGACGGAGTGTTTGTCAACAATCGGGCTTTGTTCGAGGCGGAAGCTAAACCAGATGCCCGTCAGCTCCCGATTCGCACTCGTGAATACAACAGTTTCCAGTTGTGCGGAGTGCTCAAAGACTTCACTCTCGGCACAATCACTGACGGTCAGTCGCCTGTGTTAATGGAGATAAACGACAGCATACGCGCCCCTTGGGGCTTTCTTATAAAGGTTAAGGGCGATCAGGTGGAGGCTTTCGACAGGGTGAAAGCTACGTTTGAGAGCGTATTTAAGCTGGACATACCCAACACTCGCGTCTATCTCGACCAGATGTTGCGGGACCATTTCGCCCAGCAGATACGGCTGTCCAAAATCGTTTCGCTCTTCGCCTTCATCGCAGTGGTAATTTCTATGCTCGGACTTGTGGCCATGAGTTCCTACTTCATCACCCAACGCCGCAAGGAGATAGCCGTACGCAAGGTGTTCGGAAGCACAAACCGGCAGATTCTCGGGTCGCTCGTTCGCTCGTTCATGCTCTATGTCGGCGTGGCATTCGTGATAGCCGTGCCGATAATATGGTACTTCATGTCCGACTGGCTCGCCGGCTATTCCTACCGTATAGCACTGTCGTGGTGGATATTTGCAGTGGCCGGAGTCTTCTGTCTGCTCGTCTCTCTGCTGTCAGTCTACTTCCAAAGCCGGGCTGCAAGCAACGAGAATCCCGTCAACCACATTAAAGACGAATAGCACTAAAGAACGTAAAAACTCTATTGACAGTCATTCATAATCAGATAAAAAGAAAGAAGAAAATGATACGAAACATTATTTCAGCCCTAAGGAACCTATTCCGTCCGGGACAGCACAATGTGGTAAAGATTGTGTGTCTGGCTCTCGGACTGGCATCGAGTGCGGTCATCATAGCCGAAATATACTTTGAACAGACCTACGACACGTTCTTCCCCGAGTACAAGAGAACCTATCGTGTCAATGAAGATGTTGTCAGAGACGGCGAACTGAAGGAGTGGCCGCAGACCAGCGGAGCCATAGCTCACGGCATAAAGGCTTATGCCCCGATAGTTGAGGCAGCCACCCGCTACACTCCGGTGTTCCTTGGCGGATGCGAGGTTGGAGGAAAGAAGGACGTGGAGACCTTTGTCACGCTGGCTGACAGCTGCTTTTTCGATGTTCTGCCACGCTCTATTCTGCAGGGCAATGCCAGGCAGACGTTGAGTCGTCCGTTCTATTGTATGGTCAGCCGTTCGTATGCCGAGAAGGTTGGCGGTAACGTCGTAGGCAAGCGTATCGTCGGTGTCGGCTTCTTGGGTACGCTCACCATCGGAGGAGTGTTCGACAACTATCCGCGCAACTCGTCGCTGTCCGACATGGAAGTAGTGGCTTCGCTCAATACGTTTCATGCTTTTCCCGGTGCTGACGGCACTGAAAGATGGATAGGCAACGACCGCTATCGCTCCTTTATACGATTGTCGCCTGGGGCTGACATCGCCGGTCTCAAACCATACGTAGGGCGGATGATGCGTGAACGTATGCCGATGGAAGAAATGAAGAAGTCCGGAGTGGACATGAACTTTTCGTTCACCAACATCTCCGAAGCCTACACCCACGACCCATACGTGAAGAAGATGTTCTGGATAATGTCTATCCTTGCGTTCGTCTTGTTGTTCTCTTCGGTGATGAACTATCTGCTTGTTGTCATTGGCAATATAGTGACACGGTCGCGTGAAATGGCCGTCCGCAAATGTTTCGGGGCATCGCATAGAAACATATACGGCGTAGTCATGGCCGAAGCTGTGGTGCATGTCGTGCTCGCTGTCGCTCTCGGCGGATTGCTGGTCTTTGTGTGCAAAGGCACAATCGAGCAGTTTCTTTCCGCTCCGATAAGCGTACTTCTGTTCAACAGAGGGGCGTGGATAATCTTGGCTATTTGTTTAGTTGTATTGATAATAGGAGGGCTGGTTCCCGGCTGGCTCTACTCCAGGACGCATGTCATCGCCGCTTTTCGCGGTTATGCCGAGGCGCGTCGCCGTTGGAAACTGGCTCTCCTTTCTGTCCAGTTCGTTGCTGCCAGTCTACTGTTCGCGCTGTTGTTTGTCATCAATGCGCAGTATTCGCGTCTTGTCAACGACGATACCGGTTATCAGTATAACGGTCTTGTTGTGGTAGGAATAGACGGAGCCGACGCCAATCAGCGCGGTGCTGTGGCCGCAGAACTGCGCCGTCTGCCCGAGGTAGAGGCAGTGTCGTCGTCTGATGTGCTGCCGATAAGCCAACCGAGCGGTAACAACATCAGTTTGCCTGGCAGCGACAAAGAACTGTTCAACGCTGCCGACCTTTACAATGTATCTGACGGATATTTCGCTCTCATGGGCATAAAGATTGTGCAAGGACAAGTCTTTACTGGTCGGAGCGACTCGTTGTCACAGGTCATGGTGAGCCGTAGCTTCGCCGAAAAACTGCGTACCGACGCACACATCAGCGGTTCGGTAGTAGGCCAAAGGCTCTTTGTGAGCGAACACTGTGACAGCTTGCGGCCTTCATATAGTATTTGTGGAGTGTATGACGACATACATATCGGTTCGGCGACAGAACCCGACACCCGTCCGTCGATGATGTTCTACTCGCGTGAGACGCTCGGCAACATCCTTGTACGCCTTCACAATCTGACTCCCGAAACCGTCGATAAAGTCAGGGCTAAGGCCGAGGCAGTATGCCCTGACAACAAAGTCGCAGTCGACACTTACCCTGCAATGATAGCCGACATGTACGTGTCGCAGCGCAACTTCCGTAGTGGTGTGCTCGTGAGCGGAATCATCACGCTCCTCATAGCCCTGTCCGGACTCGTGGGCTACACCGTCGACGAGGTCAACCGCCGACGCAAGGAGATAGCCATACGCAAGGTGAACGGTGCCGGGGTGGCTGACATCCTGCGTCTGTTCCTGCGCACAGTGCTCTATGTGGCCGTGCCGTCGGTGACGGTAGGATGTGTCGCAGCCTTTGCAATCTCGTCGCAGTGGCTGCAGTCGTTTGCCGAACGCATATCCCTCACGCCCATTCCCTTTGTTGTGGCTGGTCTGGCCGTGCTGATTGTCATTGCTGTAGCAATTGTGGCAAACAGCTTCAAGGTGGCAAGGAGCAACCCCGTGAGGTATCTTAAAGACGAATGAGCTTGTTCTTGAACAGTAAAACATAAAACAGCATAAAAGATGGACAAAAACGAAAAAGGCGTAAACAGAAATGGGTGAGTGCGTGTCAAATTTGTATAATCTTGTCTTTCGGTTATCACGACGTAACGTCTGCCCCTACAGCGGATGTCCGTAATTTTTCAGAAAAAGAAACAAATAACAAATTAAACATTCAAGAATATGATAAAAGTAGAGAATCTTTGCAAGTCGTTCCGCACTGAAGATGTGGAGACAATAGCACTGAATAATGTGTCGTTCGAGGTGAAGGACGGCGAGTTTGTGGCCATAATGGGGCCTTCGGGTTGCGGAAAGTCGACCCTGCTCAATATCCTCGGGCTGCTCGACAATGCCACGTCGGGCCGCTACTGGCTGGCCGGACAGGAGGTGGAAAACCTGAAAGAAAAGGACCGTACCGATGTACGCAAAGGGCAGATTGGTTTCGTGTTCCAGAGTTTTAACCTCATCGACGAACTCAATGTGGCCGAGAACATAGAGCTTCCGCTTACCTATCTCAACGTGAAACCCTCGGAACGCAAGAAACGCGTGGCTGAGATAATGAAGCGGATGAGCATCAGTCACCGTGCAGGCCACTTCCCCCATCAGCTCTCCGGCGGTCAGCAGCAACGTGTGGCCATAGCCCGTGCGGTGGTATTCAACCCCAAGATGATACTGGCCGACGAGCCTACCGGTAATCTTGACTCGAAGAACGGAGCCGAGGTGATGAGGCTTCTCACCGAGCTGAATCAGGAAGGCACGACCATCGTCATGGTGACGCATAACGACCACGACGCGGCCATCGCCCAGCGCACCATACGGTTGTTCGACGGACAGATAGTAGAGTGAGCGGATGAATCAAACTGTTCTATTTGCGAACAAACCGGGTCTGACCGGATAAATTTGGCACGGTTTTCTAATACGTTGATTGCCAATGAATTGCAGATGCGATTTTTTGACGTTCTATAAAGGGGCATTTCAGCGTTTGAAATGCCCTTTTTAGGTTATGATATGCCGCATATCAGACACTGACTGGAAGGATTGTCCTATTTGTCGGATTTATGGATGGTGTTTAGTCGTGGATATACAGCGCGAACAACCACTGGCAGATGGCATTCCGCTAGAGCGTTAAACACTAACAACTAAATCTTGCAGAAAAGCGTGACAAGGAACGGTACGCTGAAATCGGTGACGAAACCGTGATAGATGCTCGGGACGACAAAGCGCGGACCGGAGCATCGCGATATTATCGGAAGGGTGGTGTCCATCGTTGTCGCTCCTCCGACGGAGATAGGGGCGAGACGACCGAACCATTTTACAAGAATCGGGGCAAGGAGCAGAGCTGTCAGTTCGCGCACTATGTTGGAAAGAAGTGCGACTGTGCCGAGTTCGGCTCCGCGATATTCGGTGATGAAGATGCTCGACAGCGAGTAGTAGCCGAAACCGGACCCTACGGCCATACAGTCGGTCAAGCTCCGCCCCGTGAGCAGCAGTCCGGCGAAGGCGCAGCCGGCAAGCGTACCGAGGATAGTGGCTACGGGCAACAGCATCAGTCGCGGACTGATACAGCGGAAACTGCGCAGAGCGGCGGTGTCGCTGCCGACGGTCACGCCGACGCAGAACATCAGGGCACACAACACGTAGAAACAAGTCTCGCGGCTCAGCCCATGAAGCTCCGGACAAAGCTTTCCGCAAACTATACCTAAGGCGAAGAACGCCACAATCGTGAGGCTACCCTTCATCTGCGATGTCCTCCTTTTTGGCTACAATCCATCGCCACAGAACCCATGCAGCCGCAACGCTGCCGGCAATACTGGCAACAGACAGTATCATAGCTTCGACACCGAGCGTGCCGAGCGACGACATGATGCGGTTGTCGCCGCCCACTTCTACTCCCAGCATCAGCAGCAGTGCCCATATAAGAACGGTCGTGGCGCGACCGGCTGCCTTGCCGGGGTTGCGGCGGCGCAGAGCATAGCCAAAGGCCATGCCGCCGAGCATGATCAAGATTACTGTGAACATCGGTCGTGGGTTGGCGGCTTACTGTCCTCCGAGACGTTCGAAGAAGGTGATAATCTCTTCCCAGGTCTTGAACTCGTCGCTGCCCCATTCGATAGTTGTTCCCATGAAGTCGGGGCAGGGATGCGGTGTTACCATGTAGTCGCCGTAGAGCAGCTGCCGCTGGTTGGTGAAGACCACGCGGTCGTAGGCCGGTGTGCTGAGAAACTTCTCGGCCCAGTTCTGAACGGCTGTGATATAGGTGTGGTCGTTGGTCGGAGCGTCGGCCACGACGTAGACCGAGTAGGTTTCGAGCAGCATTTCGTAGGCTTTGTGCATACTGGCCGTGGCGTTGCCGTAGCTGTCGCGCATAGCTTCGATGTCGATGTAGACGATAGGACGCTGGCGGCCCTCCTGCTTGTCGTCGATCCATCGTATGACAGGAATGAGATAGTGGAGGGCTATCTTGTCGGTCAGACGGTGTTCGCCGTGGAAATGTATGGCCGTGGGGTAGTGTTCGCGGAAGAGGTCGAATGTATGGACGAGCGGGTCCTCGTCGCCGAAGAGTCCGACGACCCGTTGCTTCTCCTCTGGTGTTATGTTCTCGAAACAGTGCTCGGTCATTTCGGTGTACTCCTTCACCATAGCTTTGGTGACGATGAATTCCTGCACACCGTCGGCTCTTGGGTTCTGGAACACCTGCTTGCCCACGTGTCCGTGCTTTGTCATAGTTTCGCCCATCTGGAAAGCCGGGTTTACAAGTATGCGGTCGCAGCCTTTGAGCTGCTCGGCGTACATTCCGCCCATCGACGTACCAATGATTAGGTCGGGCTTTTCTTCCTGCTGCATTTGACGGAGCATGGCTATTCCCTCTTCGGGATGTATGGGTATGTCGCGTGCCACGACCGTAGCGTCGGGCATGAGTGTGCGCAGCATCGAGACCGTACCCGACTGGGCCGACGAGCCGAAGCCGTGTACGTACATTATCTTCTTGCCGGCCATCAGACCGGGAAACTGTTTGACGTATTGGTTATCCATTATCTTGCTTGTTTTGTTCTTTCTGCAAACTTAACCATTTTTTCTGACAACATGGAAAGAAACGGTTATTAATAACGGTTGGTTCAAGAAAAAATCTATCTTTGTAAAATGAAAAAGGAATTTGATAAATGGTTGATGGATATTGTAAAGTACGTTGCAACTGCTGTCCTTATTGCTACGGTTTTCGGTAACGTTAAAGGGATGCTGTAGACCTCGGTAGTCGCTTCTGTCACTATTGCGATAACACTTGGATTCGGTCTATATTTTGTTAGTGACTCTAAAAGGAAGGATTGATTATGTATGGTTTTATTTGGATGTGTTCCTTCATTTCTTTGATTGCTATAGGTGGATTCTTTTATTTTCGTCATCAAGACAAAATAGAGCAACAAAGGAAAAAAGAAGGTAAAAATTAAGAAAGGACTATTAGTTTTATAGTTTCGGGCATCCATAGTAGAAACACTTTGGTGCGTTTCCCAAACAAGAATGTATCGTAGATGGCATGCCTCTTGGGAAGATGCACCAAAGTTTCTACACGATGGCATATTCGCGCGGTGGACGTACGGGCCGTACGTACCTACTATTGGTGGAAATGTTTTATATCTGCCGTGTCTGTTCCCTGAGCCATTCGGTTTCGTCGGGCGTGAGCAGTGGCGACAGCCGGTCGAAGACGAAACGGTTGTAGCTGTTTAGCCATTCGGTTTCGTCGGGTGACAACATTTCTCGTATTACAGGTCGGGTGTCTATCGGACACAGAGTGAGTGGCTCGAACTGCAGGAATCGGCCGAATTCTGTCTCCTTGTATGGCTGTATAAGAAGAGTGTTCTCGGTGCGCACACCGAAGCGTCGGTCGAGATACAGTCCGGGTTCGTCGGTGACGGTCATGCCGGCACGCAGAGGAGCCGGGCGCCATTCCATACGTATCTGGTGAGGACCCTCGTGTACGTTTAGGTATGAACCTACGCCGTGTCCGGTGCCGTGCATGTAGTTCATGCCTTCGCGCCACATCGCCATCCGGGCGACGGCATCGAGTTGTGAACCGCACGCTCCGTCGGGAAACTTCAAGTTCTGCAACTGCAGATGGCCTTTGAGTACGAGCGTGTAGACGTGACGTTGTTCGTCGGTGAGCGGTCCGAGAGCTATAGTCCGGGTGATATCGGTGGTTCCGTCTTCGTATTGTGCTCCGCTGTCGAGCAGCAAGAATCCCTCGGGGCGTAGTGGTGCATCGGTCTCGGGTGTGGCCTCGTAGTGGACTATGGCTCCGTGTGTCTGGTAGCCGGCGATTGTGTCGAATGAGTCGCCACGGAACAGCGGGCTTACGGCTCTGAGATTGTGCAGCTTTTCGGTTACGCTCATCTCTGTCTGGCCTCCATCGGCAACGGCCTTTTGCAGCCACATCAGAAAACGTACCATCGCCACTCCGTCGCGCTCCATTGCACGGTGGAAACCTTCAATCTCTGTCTTGTTCTTTATGGCCTTCATTGCCGGTATAGGCGAGCCAGTCCTCACGACGTGGTGAAGGGCTGCTGCCTTGCGGAAGACAACGCTGTTGGTTTCGTCAGGCGACAGGAGAATGTTGTATTCGTTGTAGTCGGCAATTCCTTTTTCAAGGTTTTCGTACTCGTCAGTGCCGATGCCTTCGCTCTTGAGATAATCCGCGACTTCAGCCGACAGCTTTTTCCTGTCAACGAACAACGTGGCGCGGTCGGTGGCTATGAGCAGATAGGCCACGAAGACAGGATTGCAGTGGACATCGGTGCCGCGCAGGTTCGTTGTCCAAGCTATGTCGTCAAGAGCCGACACGAGCATCCCGTCGGCGTGGACTTCGCGCAGGGCGCGACGTATCCTCTGCAACTTTTCTTTTGCAGTTTCCCCGGCATATTTGAGAGGGTGCAAGCTGATTGGGGATGAAGGGATGGTCGGCCGTCCTGTCCATATCTCGCAAAGAGGGTCGAAGTTGGTGCGTAGGGTTATGCCTCCTCCTGCACGTAATTCAGCTGTCAGAGTCTCGGCTGTAGCGGCCGAGCAGCATGTTCCGTCTATGCCGGCCTCGGCCACGGTCGAGTCGGCCAGCTCAGTGCTTATCCATTGGGCTATTGTAGGTGTGCCTTCTATGCGTTCTTTCATCAGCTGGAACTCCGTACCCCGTAACTTTTCGGTGGCGGCAAGGAAGTAGCGCGAGTCGGTCCATAGTGCAGCCGAGTGCATTGTCACTACCGCTGTTCCGGCAGAACCGTCAAAGCCGGAAATCCATTCTCGGCCTTTCCATCTGTTGGGTACATATTCGCTGGCATGAGGGTCCGTACTTGGGAATATGAAAGCTCCCAGTCCTTCGCGGCTCATCACTTCGCGAAGCTTGGAAATACGTTCGTTTATTATCTGTGGTGTCATAATGTCGTTGTTTTCTTACAAAATTACAAATAAAGAATGAACAAAATGCAATAACTCTGTGTTAAAATTGCTCCATTATGCCGTTTTTAATGATTAAAAGTCTAAATTTGCAACTTAATATGGATTCTAATCGCTACAATAATTTTTTAATATGAGAAAGAACATCATATTCTTGACTCTTTTGTTGCTTTCCAGTGGTATAACGATGGCTCAGAAGCTGTCGCCAAAAGCCCAGACTCTGGTAGGCAACTATGCGTCTGGAAGGATGAAATCAGTGAATAATCAGCTTGTCAGCGTATATATAAAGACAACTGACGTTTCGGCCTTGGGCAAGGTTGAGGCTCTTGGCGGCAAGATAGGCTCGCGCTTCTCAAATGGATACTGCACGGCTACTGTGCCGGTCGATGCTCTGGAAAGTATAGCTGCCATAGATGCCGTAAAGGCTGTGAAGGTGGCTTCGGACGTGAAACTGCTGATGGACGTTGCACGTGAGGATGCTGGAGTAGACAAGGTGCAAAGCGGAACAGAAGGCTTTGGAAAATATGACGGTTCGGGCGTTGTCGTAGGTGTCGTGGACAATGGATTCGAATTCGGGCACATTGATTTCTACGACACTGAAGGCAAAAAGTTGCGCATATCAAGGGTATGGAACCAGAACGCCGTAACCGGTACTCCTCCAGAAGGCTACACCTATGGTGCCGAGTACACAACTGAAGAGGCCATAAAGAAAGCCAAATATGATGTGCGTACTACATTCCACGGAACTCACGTTACGGGTATTGCCGCAGGTTCGGACATGACGATGCCTTACTATGGAGTGGCTCCAGGCACAGAATTGGTACTCGTAAGCTTCAACCAGAACGATGCCAGTGTGGTTGACGGCGTGAAGTACATCTTCGATTACGCCAAGAGTGTAGGCAAACCTGCTGTAGTAAACCTCAGCTTGGGACAGCATTTGGGACCGCATGACGGAACCTCGGCTATGGACCAGGTTTTCGACGAACTTAGCGGACCGGGACGAATTATTGTAGGCGCAGCAGGAAATGAAGGATACGATGCCCTCCATGCCAGCAAGATATTCGCCTCAGATACAGACTCGCTTGCCACTTTCCCCGAATATACGACAAGCGGTTATGGATCGGGAGTGGCTGTCATAGACATCTGGGGAACTCAGGGAGCAAAGATGAGTGTCAGAGCTGTAATATACGACTCCTTCAAAAAAACAATTATCGATCAAAGCGATTCGGTTTCGACATCAGATAAAAATGCACGACCTGTAACTTTCAAGTTCCCATCTTCTTCTGGTTACGCTAAGTTGGCGTTGGCGATTGACCCGGACAATGGAAAGCCAAACGTGTATGTGGAATCTGTGTCGTATAATACATTAATCGGGCGTAAATTCGGACTGATTGTGAAAAGCGAGGAAGGGGCTACAGTGAACATGTGGAACGCAGGCGGTGGTAAATTCACTGATTACAATATAAAAGGATGGACTGACGGCGATACTGACTGTACTGTAGGTGAAATCGGCGGTACGGCCAATAGCGTAATATCAGTCGGGGCGTACAATACAAAGACCAAATTCATTCCGATGAACTATACTTATTCGCAGCCCCTGAATACTGGCAAACTGTCCGACATAGCCAATTTCTCCAGTCATGGACCGACGGCAGACGGTAGAACTAAGCCTGATGTAGCTGCTCCAGGTGCCGGAATAGTGTCGGCTGCATCAAAATATGACAGCAGCAGCGAATACCGTACATTGGCGGTAGCGACTAAAAAGGATGATGCGGGCAACCTGTATTATTACTCGATAAACATGGGTACGTCTATGGCTTCGCCTTTTGTGACCGGTACTGTTGCCCTCTGGCTTCAGGCCGACCCTACTCTTACAGCTGACAAAGTACGCGATATTTTGCGCCATTCGTCGCGTCATGATGATTTCACCGGTGAGGCTTCTGACAACAACTACATCTGGGGTACAGGCAAAATAGATGCTTTCGCTGGTCTGCAGTATCTTGTCGGAACTAACGGAATACGCCAGACCGATATCTCAGACGGATTGTTCCGCATATTGCCTAATCTCAGTGACCGCACAGTAAAGGTCTTCTTTGACGAGACCGACCGAAAGGCCGACGTGGTTGTCTATAATGCCATGGGGCAAAAGGTAGCCCGTCACAGCCTTTCCTCTAATGGAGAGACAATTGATGTGTCGAATCTTCCTCACGGACTGTACGTGCTGAAACTAAGCAATGCCGGAGACGTACATTCGGTGAAGGTAATGCTGTAAGATTATAAAAACTCTTTTGTGATGTAAAAATAGAAACCGTACGATGACAAAAAATGTTTCGTTGTCGTACGGTTTCTTTTTGACATATAAGAATGATACGTTCTTTCTGATACTTATCCGATGCTCTTCCTATAAGCTTTCGAGCATACGCTTAATTACCACTTCAGCCGAAATTTCACGGTTGGCGGCTTCGGGTATTACGAGCGAACGCTGGCTTTCAATAACGTCATCGCTCACAATCAGTCCGCGACGCACTGGCAGACAGTGCATGAAATAGGCGTTATCAGTTACGGCCATGTGACGTGCGTCGACAGTCCACGACATGTCACGGCTAAGTATCTTTCCGTAGTTATCGGGACTGGTCACGCCTGGACAGCTCCAGTTCTTGGCATAGACGAAGTCGGCTCCCTTGAGGGCGTGCATCTGGTCGTAGTCGACACGCGCGTTGCCGACAAACTTGGGGTCGAGTTCGTAGCCTTCTGGATGGGTGACGACCAGTTCTACATCGGCTGTGTTCATCCACTCTGCGAACGAGTCGGGCACGGCCTGTGGCAGTGCACGACAGTGTGGCGCCCACGTGAGCACTACTTTAGGACGCTTTTTTGTCTTATGCTCCTCTATAGTGATGAGGTCGGCAAAGGCTTGGAGCGGATGCACGGTTGCAGTCTCCATGGCGAAGACAGGTCGGCCGCTATATTTGACAAATTGGTTTACAATGGTTTCGGCATAGTCATAGTCGCGGTCGGCCAGTCCGGCAAACGACCGTATGCCTATGAGGTCGCAATAACATCCCATGACGGGTATGGCTTCGAGTAGATGCTCCGACTTGTCGCCGTCCATAATAACTCCGCGTTCGGTTTCAAGTTTCCACGCCCCGGCATTCACATCAAGTACAATCACGTTCATTCCAAGATTCATGGCTGCTTTCTGTGTGCTCAGGCGGGTACGCAGACTGTTGTTGAAAAACACCATCAGCAGGGTCTTGTTCTTGCCTAGGTTTTGAAAAGCGAAACGGTCTTTCTTTACGGTCCGGGCTTCGGCCAGTGCCTCGCTCAGATTGCCTATGTCTGTTACATTAAAGAATGTTCTCATTGTCTTATGATTTTACATCAATACATGTCGAAGGTCTGCTTCGTTTTACTTTCCTCCCTTGTGCCGTCCAGATCTCTGTTCCCTGTATTTCGCTTTCTGACGTGCAGAACCGCTGCCATGTGCACCGGTGATGTATTTCTTTTTCTTGGCTTTTGTCTTCACCTTACCGTCGGAAGCATTATCTTTAGGAGCTTTCCGGAAGACAATACCGTTTTCTATGATTTTCTCGAAGTCGTCCATATTGGTTTTGACTGAATCAATAAGATGTTTTTAATATGACAGACCGGAAATGTCTGGCGTGTCGGCCTATGCCGATTCAGGTATCTCCGGTCTGTCTTGGCGTTATAATTTTCTTTGTTTAGAAAATCAATGATGGAACAGTCTCACTCCTGTAAATGCCATGGCTATGCCGTACTTGTCGCAGGTGTCGATGACGTTGTCGTCGCGTACCGAGCCTCCGGCTTGGGCGATGTAGCGCACGCCGCTCTTGTGTGCGCGTTCGATGTTGTCGCCGAACGGGAAGAATGCGTCGCTGCCCAGTGCCACGTCTGTGTTCTTGGCAATCCATTCTTTCTTTTCCTCCATGGTCAGGACTTCGGGCTTCTGCTTGAAGAACTTCTGCCATGTGCCGTCACACAGCACGTCGTCGTGGTCCTCGCTGATATACACATCGATAGTGTTGTCGCGGTCGGCGCGGTGTATGCCGTCGACGAAAGGCAGGTTCATCACTTTCGGATGCTGTCTGAGCCACCAGATGTCCGCCTTGTTTCCGGCCAGACGGGTGCAGTGGATGCGGCTCTGCTGTCCGGCTCCGATGCCGATAGCCTGTCCGTCTTTAACGTAACACACCGAATTGCTCTGGGTGTACTTCAGAGTAATGAGTGATATGATGAGGTCGCGCAGAGCCTCGGGTGTGAACTCCTTGTTCTTTGTCGGACGGTTTTCAAACAACTTCGGGTCGTCAAGCTTAACATCGTTGCGTCCCTGTTCGAAAGTGATGCCGAACACTTGCTTGTGTTCTATCGGCGCAGGTTTGTAGGTAGGGTCAATCTTAATGACGTTGTAAGTGCCTTTACGTTTGGTCTTCAGTATCTCGAGTGCTTCGGGTGTGAAGTCCGGAGCTATCACTCCGTCGCTCACTTCGCGTTTTATCAGTGTGGCTGTAGCCCCGTCGCAGGTGTCGCTCAGAGCCACGAAGTCGCCGTAAGAGCTCATCCTGTCGGCACCGCGTGCTCGTGCGTATGCGCATGCCAAAGGTGTTAGTTCCACCTTCACGTCGTCGACAAAGTAAATCTTTTTCAATGTGTCGCTAAGCGGCAGCCCGATGGCGGCTCCTGCAGGTGATACGTGCTTGAACGATGCTGCTGATGGCAGCCCTGTGGCCTCTTTAAGCTCTTTGACCAACTGCCACGAGTTCAGCGCATCGAGGAAATTGATGTAGCCTGGACGGCCGTTCAACACTTCTACTGGTAGCTCGCCGTTCTCCATGAATATTCTGGCGGGCTTTTGGTTCGGATTGCATCCGTACTTCAATGCAAATTCTTTCATATCGCGATAATGAAGGTTTTTTATTTGCAAATATACGCTTTTTTCGCGAGATTTGCAAATAATAGTCTGATGTGCGGTTCGGCGTATCAAGCTATTTGTTATCTTTGCATACGTTAAGCGTGAAAGTATAACTGAATATGGAAAAAAAGAGAACTCGGGAGCTAAAGAAACTTCTCGAAGCCGTAGAGAACGAATTGAGCTGGAAACCTCTGAAGCCAAAAGCCTTGGATAAAGTCAAGGCATATCTTCGAGGAGTAGAGAAACCTAAAAAGGAGACCCTCGACAAAATTTCGTTGTTTGTAGGATTTCAGGACTGGGACAGTTTCAGGTGCGCCCTCGATGGCGATGACGACGGCGAGACGGTAGTTGGCTATTCGTGCGACGACAGGTTGGCAGACTTGCGTAAGCCAAAAGGCAAACCCGCCGGGAGAAGGTCAGACGATACAGGCATTGACAAACAAAAAAGTGAGAAAGCCGACCTGTCGTAGGTCTCGCTTTCTCACTTTTGGCCAATGGCTTTCCGGAAATTTATTCGCCTGTAAGGGTCTTCTTTTCCTGAATGCGGGCTTTCTTACCTGTGAGTTTACGCAGGTAGTAGAGTTTTGCACGGCGTACTTTACCGCGTTTGTTAATCTCAATGTGGTCGATGTTGGGCGATTCCATCGGGAAAATACGCTCTACGCCGACTGTTCCTGACATTTTGCGTACAGTGAAACGCTTTTTGTCTTCATGTCCGCTGATTTTGATGACAACGCCACGGTAGAGCTGGATACGCTCTTTGGTGCCTTCGATAATTTTGTAAGCGACAGTGATTGTGTCACCCGACTTGAAAGAAGGGTGCTGCTTGCCGGTTGCAAATGCTTCCTCAGCAACTTTAATTAAATCCATTTTTTGATAATTAAATTTGTTTATCGTTCCAACGCAACATAGCAGGCAACTCTTCTTCCTGCCAGCGATTACGCCGAAAAGCGGTGCAAAGTTACTAAAAACGTATGGATTATGAAACAAAAAACGGCTGTTTTTGCCTTTCTTCCATATTGTTAAGTAAATATTGAAGCCGTCGGAGACATTTGAATCGGATTATGCTCTGTTTTTAGACTGATTATCGGTAACTTTGCAGTCGAATATGGATAACAAGTCATTGGTTTTATGCACTGTAGCCATTATGGCTACGGTCTCATGTTCTACTTCGCGCCGTTATGCGGTGACGGGCGTAGAACGTAGCCGCATCCTTGTCGACAGTACTTACGACAGGAATCCAGATGCCCGTGCGGCGGCATTTATAGCACCTTACAAGAAACGTGTCGACAGCATCATGAGTCCGGTTGTAGGCCGCACGGCCCACGCCATGTCTGCACATAGGCCGGAGAGCGATCTTTCCAATCTGCTTGCCGACATACTGTTGTGGGGCGCAGGTAAGTTCGGAGAGCATCCCGACTTTGCAGTCTACAATATGGGAGGTATACGGTCGGGCTTTTCGGCTGGCGATGTCACTATTGGCGACGTTCTCGACGTGGCTCCGTTCGAGAACAAGATATGTTTTCTCACTCTCAGTGGCGACAAGGTGTTGGACCTGTTCAGACAAATGGCATCGGTCGGAGGCGAAGGTCTGAGCCGTGGGGCGAGGCTCGTCATCACCGGCGACGGCAAACTCGTGTCGGCCGCAGTGGGAGGCAAACCCGTCGATCCGTCTCGCCGCTACCGTATAGCTACTATCGACTATCTGGCTCAGGGCAACGACCGTCTCGAAGCCTTCAAGGCCAGGACCGCATACGTGTCGCCAGATTCGGAAGAGAACAATGCCCGCCACATCATTGAAGAGTATTTCCGTGCAGCATCGCGCGCCGGCAAGGCTGTCGACAGTCGGGAAGAAGGGCGGATAATAGTTGCCGGAGAGTGATAAACATAACATAGCATTAGAATGAAGATGAACAAGATTATATCATTTGTACTTTTTGCCATGACGGTTTTACCCGTTCAGGCTCAAAAGACGAAGCAGATAGAAATATTGCATACCAATGACACCCATAGCTGTATAATGCCGCTCAACCCGAACCTGGCAGATACTGTTGTAGCCGGAAGGGGTGGCTATCTGCGGCGTGTGGCCATGATAAATCAGGAACGGAAGAATAATCCGAAGCTGTTGCTTTTGGACAGCGGCGACTTCTCGCAAGGGTCGCCTTACTATTCAATATTTAAGGGTGATGTCGAGATAGGACTGATGAACATGATGGGCTACGATGCCGCTACGATAGGCAACCATGAGTTCGACTTTGGATTGGAGAACATGGCACGCATCTTCCGTATGGCCAAATTCCCGATAGTATGCTCTAACTACGATTTCAGCGGCACTCCTGTAGAAGGTACAGTCAAACCCTACGTGGTGTTGCGGCGCGAAGGGCTGAAGATAGGTGTGCTCGGGGTTTGTCCTAAGCTCGACGGACTTGTCGACAGCCGTAACTATGGGTCGGTGAAATACATCGACCCGGTGGCCGTGGCGGACAGTATTGCCGACGTGCTGAAGAACAAAGAAAAGTGTGATTTGGTGATATGTCTTTCCCATTTGGGTTGGGAGGATTCGCCAGAAGAAGGCGACGAAAGGCTCATCAGTAATACACGCAATATCGACATTGTGCTCGGCGGACATTCCCATACCTACTTCCGCGACCTGCGCTATGTGGACAATGCCGACGGTGTTCCCGTCCCCGACGACCAGAACGGCAAACATGCCGTGTATGTAGGGAAGATATTGCTGACATTGGCGAAGAAATAAAAGTTTTCTGTATTGACACCAAAATGAATGCCATCCGCTTGAGCGACGCACCATAGTGCCGTCTCTCGAGCGGATGGCATTACGCCAATTGTTACCTACTAATTGCTAACTGCTTGTTATTAACCGTTTACTATTTGTCTAAGTGTCTCGATGTCGTCGTCGGTAGTGCTCCAGCTCGTGACGAAACGGCAGACGGTATGGTCGGGGCCGAAACGGCTCCAGTGGGTGAATTCCACTTCCTTAGACAAGCGTTCCACTTCATCATTGCTGACAATGACAAACTGCTGGTTTGTTGGCGAATCGACGAAGAACTTCCATCCCTTTTCTACGAAAATCTGTTTCATCTTCATGGCCATGTCTATGGCATGGCGTGAGATGTCGAAATAGAGGTTGTCAGTGAACAGAGCATCGAACTGTGTACCTATCAGCCGCCCTTTGGCCACGAGTGCTCCGTGTTGCTTCACGATGCTGAAGAAGTGGGGATGGACATTGTTGTGAGTGAAGACTACCGCTTCGCCGCAAAGAGCGCCGACTTTGGTTCCGCCGATGTAGAATGCGTCGCAGTGGGAGGCTATGTATTGCATGTCCATGTCGCACTGGTCACACATAAGACCGTATCCCAGACGTGCCCCGTCAATGTAGAGCGGAACCCCGTATTTGCGGCAGATGCTGTATATGTCGTCAAGTTCGCGGGCCGAATATATTGTGCCCAGTTCTGTAGGGAACGTTATGTAGACCATTCCGGGGAATACGCTGTGGGAGAAGCTGGTGTCGCGCGAATAGCTCACGTCGTGCATGAAGTCGTCCATAAAACTGTCGAGGTCGGAAGCACTCATCTTTCCGTCATGGCCAGAAATGGTAATCACCTTGTGTTCGGTAAACTCTATAGCCCCCGCCTCATGGGTGTTGATGTGTGCGCTGTCTACAGCCACCACGCCTTCATAGGTGTGGAGTATAGAGTCGATGACAGTGGCGTTGGTCTGTGTGCCTCCTACAAGGAACCACACCGACGCGTCCTGTATGCCGCAGGCCGTCCTTATTTTCTGTTTCGCGCATTCGGTCCATTCGTCAAGACCGTATGTGCGGCTTTGTTTGGAGTTGTCTTCAAGGAGCTTTTCCAGCACCTTTGGGTGTGCTCCGTTGTTGTAGTCACATTCAAAGGAAATCATTTTACATATAGTTTTTCTTCTTTTTTCTTACAGATTGTAAAGTTCTTCGTTCTTGCCGTTTTCGGGCTTACGTACATTGCTTTTGCAAAATTACGGCTTTTCTGCTTAATGGCAAATAAAAAATGATGTCTTTGTGAACGGTTCTGGCAATTTTGTTGTGGTGGATACTTTTTATAAGTTTACGTTTTGGGGTTGGGACTGACGTGTGTATGGTTGTGGCGCCAGACAACTATGTTTGCAGTTTCCAAACTCGTTTTTTACGTTGACTGGAATGGCTCTGGCTTTCAATTTGTAACTGACAATTCCGCTAGTCTTATGTCTTTCCATAACGGTCTGATTATCAATAAATTGTAAATTCGGTCTTTCCGTGCTCCGAAATGCCTCGTTCTAGGTTCTGATAAGCGGCATATTTAAGCCTGAAAAGGTGCTTCTTGGAACGTGAAAAGGTGCATGTTGGAATACTGACAGAGTTGACAGTCTTTTCAGGAGTGTTTTCTTATATTCAGGTTTCAGATTGTAAGTGGTAAAAGGATACTGAAAGAATGAAGAAAACAAAATGTTAATAATTGAACGTTTCCGGATAATTTTTCTAACTTTGTAGAATAAACTAATGATACGTTATGCAATATCTACTTCATCTTTTTACAGATTTAGACTTACATGAGTTTTTCAAAATCAAGATTTTCGGCTTTTCCATAAAATGGATTGTCACTTTCGTTGTGAAGGCTGGACTTATTTATCTGTTCATAAGGATTCTGACAGCTCTGGCCAAGTATTTTTTCAGACGGTCGATGCGGCGTGACCGCAAGGCTATGTTAGATGATACTAAAGTAGGTTTCGTCCGCCATATTGTCATTGCCGTTATCTATGTTATCGGCACTACTGCCATCCTTTCTCTAATCCCCGGCATGGAGAAGGTGAGCAACTCGATCCTTGCCAGTGCCGGAATTGTGGCCATGGCCGTAGGTCTGGCTTCGCAGGATGCGTTGTCCAACATAGTGGGCGGCCTGTTCATCGTATTCTCGCGTCCGTTCAGAGTGGGCGATTACATTCAGGTAGACAATATGATTGTGGGTACGGTCATGGAGATAACGCTTCGCCACACAATCATCCGTAACATAGAGAACCGCATGATTCTCATTCCGAACAACAAGATAAATTCGGCAACCATAGTCAATTCGTCGTACGGTGAACATGCTACCTGCTCTTTTGTGGAAGTGGGCGTTTCGTATGATACCGATCTCGACCGTGCAATCGATGTCATGCGTGACGAGATAATGAAGCATCCGTTGCTTATCGACCATCGGTCGGATGCGGACAAAAAGAACGGTGTGCCTCAGGTCATAATCCGTGTAATCAATCTCGGCGATTCTGCTATTACCTTGCGGGCCTGGGCTTGGGCTGCTGATACGGCGAAAGCTTTTGCCTTGAAGTGCGACCTCCTGAAAGCTGTCAAAGAACGTTTCGACCGCGAGAAAATAGAAATTCCATATCCTTACTTCAACCAAATTGTCAAAAAAGGATAGAAATGATAGACAACGAAAAGGGGGAGAAAGCGGCATGTCTGCTTTCTCCCCTTTTTTGGTTATGACGTATTTGTCTGTCCGTTATGCCGGAGTTGTTTATATCACATATAGCCGAGGAATCTCAGTATGTCGTTGAGATTTGCCACAACCATCAGCAGCATCAATATTCCGATTCCGATATACTCGGCCCGTATCATAAATGTTTCGCTGGGTTTGCGGCGTGTAACCATCTCGTATAGCAAGAACAGTACGTGGCCACCGTCGAGGGCTGGAATCGGCAGTATGTTCATGAAGGCGAGCATAATGCTGAGGAAAGCCGTCATAAGCCAGAACGAATGCCAGTCCCATGTAGGCGGGAAAAGGCTTCCGATAGCTCCGAATCCGCCAAGCGATTTGGCTCCGTCGGCTGTGAATACATATTTCATGTCTCCTACATATCCTGCCAGAACGTCCCATCCGTACTTGGCTCCAGCCGGGAAACTCTCGAAGAAACCGAAGGAAACGTGTACGGGCTTGTAGTAGTCGATGAGCGGATGGACGGCGAAACCTAGTTTCAAGTCGTCGCCGAGCATGGCCTTGGCTGTCATTGTCTGTGTGCTGTCACCTGCCGTGCGCTGGAATGTTACGGTGATGCTGCGTGCTGCCACGCTGTCGGCATGGCTCTTTGCTTCATCCAGCATGTCTCTATGTCGGCCTATACCGTCGGTGAATTCATTGTATGAGTCGATTTTCTTACCGTTGATGGCTACGATCTTGTCGCCTACACGAATGCCAATGTGTTGGGCTATGGAGTTGGGCTGGACGCTGTCTACATCAGCCGGCACGAAAGGACGGGTGAACTGAGGCACTGATTTCAGCATTCCGAGCAGGTTGATTTCGCCCGGAAGAGTTATCGTCATTTTCTTGCCATGACGTATTATGTCGGCTCTGTGAGCTTCGGAAAGGTCTCGGAACATGTCGGCATCAAACTCCTTGAATTCGCCTTTCTCCGTTCCTACGAGTATGTCGCCGTCACGGAAGCCGAGAGCCTTGGCCTCGTTGTTGAACTTCATTCCCATCGTCATGTCTTTAGGACGTATATATTCGTCGCCCCATGCGAAGAGACACATAGAATAGATGAACAGTGCGAGGAGAAAATTGACAAGCACTCCGCCTATCATTATCAGCAACCGCTGCCATGCTGGCTTTGATCTGAACTCCCAAGCCTTGGCAGGCTGTTTCATCTGTTCGGTGTCCATCGACTCGTCTATCATGCCCGAAATCTTGCAGTAGCCGCCAAGTGGCAGCCATCCTATACCGTAGGTGGTGTCGCTATGTTTAGGTTTGAACTGAAAGAGGTGGAACCAGGGGTCGAAGAATAGGTAGAATTTTTCAACGCGTACGCCGAAAAGTTTTGAAAAAAAGAAATGGCCTCCTTCGTGCAGGAGAACCAATATTGATATTGCAAGCATTAACTGCAGCAATCTTATCAGAAATACTTCCATTCAGTTTTTATTGTTTGTTCATTAATTTTGTTGCTATACGACGGGCTTCGCGGTCAGTGCAGACATATGTCTGGTAGTCGGGCTGAGATTCGAAAACAGCCTTATCCATCGTTTTTTCAATAATGTCGGCCATAGCCGGAAATGTACATAGTCCTTTACGGAAAGCTTCGTTTACGATTTCATTGGCCGCATTGACGATGCAGGGCATGTTGCCTCCACGTCTGATTGCTTCGTATGCTAAGGCCAGACAGCGGAATTTCTCCATGTCTGGCTTGAAGAATTCGAGCGGGTGAAGGAATAAATCAAGCCGTTTCTCATTGAGCGGAAGCCTTTTAGGAAAAGAAAATGCGTATTGTATGGGAAGCCGCATGTCGGGCACGCCGAGCTGGGCTTTCACCCCACCGTCACGGAACTGCACTGCACTGTGGACTATCGACTGGGGATGTACTAGTACTTCAATCTTTTCAGCCGGTACGCCGAAGAGCCATTTGGCTTCTATCACTTCGAAGCCTTTGTTCATCATTGTTGCCGAATCGATGGTTATCTTCGCCCCCATCTTCCATGTGGGATGCTTCAGAGCGTCTTTGGCTGTGACTGTGGCCATCTGCTCTCGTGTGAAAAGGCGGAACGGACCGCCCGATGCTGTGAGTAGGATTTTCTCGATCTCGTTGTCGTCTTCGCCTACCAGACTCTGGAATATGGCCGAATGCTCGCTGTCTACCGGGAGTATAGGGGCATGGTATTGCCTTGCCAGTCGGCAAATCAGTTCGCCTGCAACTACGAGTGTCTCCTTGTTGGCCAGACAAATCTTTTTCCCGGCTTTAATGGCGTGGATTGTAGGAGAAAGCCCGGCAAATCCAACCATCGCCGTTAGTACCATGTCAATGGGGCCGGCTTCTACTATCTCGTCAAGGGCTGATGCTCCGGCATAAACTTTTACGTCGGGCATGTCGGACATCATTTCACGCAGCTGCCCGTAGTGTGACTCGTTGGCTATAACAACAGCTGCCGGGTGATAGCGGTGGGCCTGTTCTGCGAGTTCCTTCACACGGTTGTTGGCTGTGAGGCAGTAGGCTTCATACAAGTCGCTGTGCTGGCTGATTACATCAAGGGCTTGTGTGCCTATAGAGCCTGTTGAACCGAGAATACATATTTGTTGTTTCATTTTTTCTTTTTCATGAAGAATGACTGGAAGTTTGCTTTCTTCAGTATTATTCGTTGACAGACATGAGGCCTTCTGGTAGATTCATCATTATGACATGACCATCTTGGTCAACATCTTCTATCAGTTCTTCGCTTGCCGGTATCAGTAGTTCTTTTCCGTCTGCTGCCGATACGACGAACAGCACGTTGGCCGTATTATTGTCTATCGTCTTTATCTTGCCTATGTTCTTTCCTGTCCGACTGTCTACAATGTCGTAACCGATGGCTTCGGACTTGCTGTCCGTCTTTTCTTCATTGTCTGACATGCTTTTAGGAAAGTAGACGTTGCAGCCGGTAAGTTCGCGTGCCTCTTCTTGTGTCGTCACTCCGTCAAATGCGACAAGAGCAGTGGAGTTGCCATGAAAACGGTAACTATCGATGAAGAAAGGTACGAGAATGCCTTCGACTTCAAGCACGAGATAGTTGGCATCGGTACGGTCGAAAACATCGTCATCAAACATGAAGCTGACCTCTCCGTCAACACCGTGTGGTCTACCTATTACTCCTATTTTGTAAACGTCCTCTTGCCTGATCATTCTTTTCTTTTGCAAAAATCCATGTCAATGGTTCTCGCGTCTGATGTTTGCTCCGAGAGCGTTCAGACGGTTTTCTATATCTTCGTAGCCACGGTCAATCTGCGCAATGTTTTCGATTGTGCTTGTACCGTTTGCGCCGAGAGCTGCAATGAGCAATGCTATTCCAGCCCGAATGTCAGGACTGCTCATTTTCCCTGCGCGTAATCTTTTCCTGCGGTCATGTCCTACTACTACAGCGCGATGTGGGTCGCAAAGAATAATCTGTGCACCCATGTCGATGAGTTTGTCTACAAAGAACAGACGGCTTTCAAACATTTTCTGATGGAAAAGCACACTTCCCCGTGCCTGTGTTGCCACTACGATGAGCACAGATATCAGGTCTGGCGTGAGTCCTGGCCACGGAGCGTCGGATATTGTCATAATGGTTCCGTCGATGAACGACTCAATCGTGTAATGTTGCTGTTTGGGTACTATCAGGTCGTCACCTTCAATTTTGATCTTTACTCCGAGACGCCGGAAAGCTTCGGGAATAATTCCTAGTTGTTGAACCGACACATTCTTTATCCTTATGCCGTCACCAACCATTGCTGCCATGCCTATGAATGAACCTACTTCAATCATATCTGGCAGTACTTTGTGTGTAGCCCCATGCAGTTCCTTAACACCGACAATCGTAAGCAAGTTGGAGGCTATGCCGCTTATTTTAGCACCCATCGAGTTGAGCAGATGGCACAGCTGTTGTATGTAGGGTTCGCATGCCGCATTGTATATTGTTGTCGTCCCTTTGGCCAGTACGGCTGCCATTATGACGTTTGCCGTTCCTGTTATTGATGCTTCGTCTAGAAGCATGTAGCATCCTTTCAGGTGGCTCGCCTCGATATTGTAGACCTTGCGCTCGTCTTCGCTGACGAATTTAGCTCCAAGGTTTCTGAACCCTAAAAAATGGGTGTCAAGTCTGCGCCGACCTATTTTGTCTCCTCCTGGTTCGGCTATTGTAGCGTGCCCGAAGCGCCCTAATAGAGGCCCCATTAATAAAACGCTGCCTCGCAGTGCCGAGCATTTGTGTACATACTCGTCGCTGCCGAGAAATCCCAGGTTTATATCATCGGCCTGGAATGTATAGTCATTGCGTGAATGTCTTGTGACCTTCACGCCAATGTCGCGTAGCAATTTTATCAGGTTGTTCACGTCGAGAATATCCGGAATATTGCTAATCCTGACTTTCTCGGTCGTAAGCAACGTAGCGCATATCACTTCGAGTGCTTCGTTCTTTGCGCCTTGCGGTGTTATTGTACCGCTTAGCGGATGTCCGCCTTCAATGATGAACGACTCCATGGCCTATCTTCTTTTATTACGTTTTCTTTCAGACTCAGGCATCTCAAGTTTTGAAAACCTGAAATTGTCGAGGTCAAGCTGTACCTTCCCGTCTGTGAAGTTAGCTATGTCGGAAGCTACTTTCTCGTCGTCGCACGAACCATGCCCCCATTGGTAGAGGTCGCGTTTCATCTGGTTTGCGGCGAGACGTATAAGCTCGTCGCGTTCCTCTCCTTCTGGCATATCCTTGAGCTTGTTGAATATCTCGAACATCATGTGTCCATAGTGTCTTACCGGGATGCGGTTCATCGGATATTCCATCGGCTCTGGACGCGTCATTATCTTTTTGGCTTGGCTCACGTCGTACGGATAGTCTATGTCGAGCTTGAAGTTGCTCATCAGTGCCAGATGGTCCCAGAGCTTCTGCTGGTAGTCTGTAGAATTTTGTCCTTGGGGCATCATTCGTCCCATGATGGCTATGATGGCTTCGGCGCAGCGTTGTCTCTCTGCTCTGTTTGGCAGGGACACGGCATAGTCAATCATATTCTGTATTTCGCGTCCGTATTCTGGCAGGATGAGCTTTTCGCGCTTTGTATTGTAGTCCAATCCTTCTATGTTCATTTCCTGTAGTTTTTATCTGTGGTTTCGGGTCAGATGAGCTTTTTGGGTGTCTTTGCGACGAAGTCTTTCAGGTAGAACGGTACAAAATAAGCTACATCTTCGAATCGTTTTTCTGCAAAACGTTTTTCTGCTAAAGGATGCATCCATTTGGCCAGAGGCTCGACTCCGTCTATGAAACGGGCGTTGGGATGTGTTATTACCTCTTTGCATTTCTTTGCTCCGTTCCCGAAAAAATATACGGGTCCCTTGTCGAGCCATTCCTTGTATGTGTCAGCTTCCACAACATCGGCTCCCACTTTCCGCAGAGGCTTGAGAGCGCGGTCGTAGACTGCTGAATACACTTCCATACGTCGGGCATCGAGCATGGGGCAAATCATGGCATTCTCTTCTACCTTTTCACTCAGCAATACTGGTACGGACATCAGTTCGAGCGTAGGTACGGCTATCAGTTTCAAATCACGCCCGAAGCATACGCCTTTGGCTGCCGACACCCCTATACGCAGTCCTGTGTACGAACCAGGACCGCAGCTTACGGCTACAGCATCAAATGGTATTGCATGACTGTCGGCAAACGACATCGCCTCGTCTATGAACGGTCCGATTTTTACCGAGTGGTTGGGGCCTCCGTGGTCTTCTACATTGAATATGCAGGCACCGTTTTCGCTTACGGCTACAGAGCACACATCTGTGCTCGTATCAATATTTAAAATACATGACATTTCTAAAATCGTATATGTGATGCAAAAATACAATTTTTCTTGCGAAAAGTCTGTGATATTCCTTTAAAAATGAGCTGATGACAAATTAATCATTGGTTATGTTCAGCTTCATTTTATTATACGGACGTATCCTTCCTTTCTGGGCTTCGCAGTGTGGCCTGGTGCTGCGGGGTATCCGGTGGCGAGTGCTCCTACACCCATAAGACCGTCGGGTAGCCCCATCTCTTTCATCAAGTCTTTGCCTTCGTCTGTGGCGAACATCTCCCTTTCACGGTTTATCCAGCATGTGCCCAGACCGATAGCATGGGCGGCGAGCATCATGTTTTCGAGTATGCAGCTTCCGTCTTGCAGCGCATTTTGGCTCTCAGCCGGTGCGAATACCAGTATGTATGTCGGAGCATTGTAGAAAGGATTCGATTCTACGCCCATTACCCGTGCATTCATAGCCGATATCCGTTCCATCATCTCTTTTTCCTGTACAGCTACGATGAAGCCGTCTTGGCTGCCATGAGCCGATGGAGCGTACGTTCCTGCTTCGAGAACAGCTTCAAGTTCATCGTCGGCAATCTGTCTGCTCTCAAATTTGCGACAGCTTCGACGAGTCTTTATTATTTCTAAAAACTTATTATCCATATTTTCCTTTATTAGTTTTCCTTTCAATGTCCTTCAGAAAATGTTTCTGTGTCATTGGCCATATTGCAGTAGTGCGCGATTCTTCCGTCTTCAATCATAGTCTCAGGCGTACCCTCTGTGAGTTGTCCTTTGTCAATCAGCCACATGCGGTCGGCTGTTCGCATCACAATGTCGAGGTCGTGCGACGCTATGATTATGGCTTTGTTTTCCGTCCGTGCTATGTTGTGCAGCAGTCCCATTATCTCGTTCTTTCCTGGATAATCGAGAAATGCAGTAGGTTCGTCCAGCAGTATGACCGGTGTCTGTTGTGCCAGTGCTTTGGCAATCATTGCACGTTGCCGTTCGCCGTCACTGAGCTGTTCCACTTTTCGTGTGCTCATGTCAGACATTGACAACAAATTCAGGGCATTGTCTATTATAATCTGGTCGTCAGCCGACAGCGTTCCCCAGAAACCTGTATGTGGAGTGCGTCCCAATGCAACAATCTCACGCACCGTCATCATTCCTGTCTGTGGCTTGTCTGTAAGCACTACACCGACCTTGGTTGCCATATCTCTGGGCTTTAGTCCGGCGATGCTCTTTCCGTCAATCAGAATATCGCCTTTCAGTAAAGGGTCAAAACCAGCTATAGTTCTTATCAGAGTCGACTTGCCGGTGCCGTTACGCCCCAACAGGCATGTCAGCGTTCCAGCCTTGGCCTCGGCGCAGATGTCAGTTGCCACAGTCTTAGTTTGTCCTCGACGAACACGATAGCCTATGCTCAAATGGTTGAGCTTGATTCCGTTTTGTGACATTGTTTTGCAAAGATAATGCAAATGAGCGACAAGAGAGCTTGCTCTCGATTGTCCGAGTGCAGCTTATTTTATGCAAAGATACATCATTTTTCTTTACTTTCCAACCCGAAGAGAATTAATGTCTGTATATTATTTGTTGAAAGTGGCTTTTGGAGAAATAGAAATTCCTGCGAGGTATATCAAGCAACGCTTGTTTTCTTTGTCTTTTGTTCGTTTTTTCTTTGTTTGCCGGCAAGAAATTATTGTTTCTTATGTTCCAGATGTTTCAATTCCAATATTTTCCTGTAAATTTGCATTATGATGACAAACAATTTCGTTGCCGCTGCGCGGGGCCATTACTTCCAGTTGCTTCGTTTGGGTCTGCCTATAATGGTAGGCCAGCTCGGTGTTATCCTGCTCGGATTTGCCGACACAATGATGATTGGCCACCACAGCACTCCTGAGCTGGCGGCGGCATCGTTCGTGAACAACATGATGAATCTTGCCATCATCTTCGGTACAGGTTTCTCATATGGATTGACACCGATAGTCGGTGCCTTGTTCGGTATGGATAAGAAGCCTGAAGCCGGTCAGGCTCTGCGGTGCAGTCTTCTTTCTAATGCTGTCATAGGGGCTGTGCTTATGGCTGTCATGGGGATAGTATATTTCTTCATCGAGGATTTCGGACAGCCTGTCGAACTTCTCCCCTTTATCCGACCTTATTATATTGTCATTC
>CALBJK010000226.1 GCA_937892695.1 uncultured Prevotella sp. | reverse complement strand
CGCCCTCTTTCAGCCACGGATATTTCTCGGTAAGTTTCTTGCGTATGGTTTTCGGCTTCTTCTTGCCGTATCCTACCGGAGACAGCCTGTCGCGCTTTATTCCTTTGGATATCAGGTAACTGACAACTGATTCGGCGCGGCGTTGTGACAGCTTCTCGTTATATTCGGACGAACCCTTATAGTCACAGTGTGCGCTAAGCTCTATCGTGACGTTTGGGTTTTCGTTCAGAAGTTTTACCAGTTCGTCGAGTGCTTTAGTCGATTCTGGTCTCAATGTAGCCTTGTCGAAATCGTAGAAAATGTTGTCTATTAGTACAGGAACCGTAATCGAGGCCAACGGGAACTGCAGTACATATTCTTTCGATTTGTCGGTTTTCTGTACTTTTAGTTCTTCTTTATGGTTTAGAAAGCCCTTGCATGTCGCGAGGAATATGTATTCTACTCCCGGTTTGACGACAACTTCGAACGAACCGTCTCCTTTGACGCTCAGTTTCTCGTTTGTTCCGTCGTTGCCAACCATGTAGACGAGGGCGGCAGGCAGTTCATATCCGTCTTGTTCGTACACCCATCCTTTGACGTTCTGTACTATCTCGGGATTCTCGAAACTGTATATGTGGTCCCAGCCTCGTCCGTCGTTCCGGTTGGACGAGAAGAAGCCACGGTTATGCACTCCCTCGAATGTCATTCCGAAGTCGTCGCCCTGCGAGTTGAGCGGATAGCCTGGGTGTTCTATCTTGTAGCGCCCGTCCTTGCCGACTGTGGCTATGAAGATGTCCAGTCCTCCCATGCCTGGATGGCCGTCGCTGGAGAAGTAGAGGTCGCCGTTGGGACGGAATGTCGGGAATTCTTCGTTGCCGGGTGTGTTGATCGGCTCGCCCAGATTTTCAACTCCTCCCACTCCGGCCGAGGTGAGCCTGACGCGCCAGATGTCTAGTCCGCCTTTCCCTCCTGGCATGTCCGACGTGAAATAGAGCCACTGTCCGTCGGGCGATACTGCCGGATGGGCGTAGCTCGAAAGGGTGTCGTGTGTCAGTTCGAGAGCCGAAGCCTTGCCCCATGCGGCATCTGACCTTGTCGAAGTGACAATCTGGGCGTAGCGTGGATATGAAGGGTCGGTCTGACACTGTGTCAGATACATCGTGCTTTGGTCAGGTGAGAGGGCACATGCCCCTTCGTCAAAATCGGTATTCACGCCTCCTGTTACGGCTTCGGGCTTGCTCCATTTGCCTTTGTCATCTTTCTCAGAGTAGAAAATGTCGCCGGCTTTTGTTCCTGTTATTCCGCTCAGTTCGTTGCCTTGGGCTTCGTTTCTTGTTGATGTGAAATAGAGACGGTCGTGCTGGTCACCCGCGATTACGGGCGAGTATTCGGCGCGGCGCGAGTTGAACATATCCATTCTTTTCACCGTGTAGCGCGAACCTTCTTTCTTCCATAGTGGTGCGTTCTCGGCCGAAATGAGTCCGTTCTTGGCCATGATGTCGTCGGGCAGAGAGTCGAGTACCTGTCTGAAGTTGTCGGCTGCCTGTTTGTATGCCCCGATCCTCAGCTGCTGACGAGCGTAGGCCAGCCGTTGCTGTGTGCCCATCTGCTTGTAGCGGTCGGCGTTGGCGTAGGCCGCTACCGCTTTGGCCGACGAGTTGATACGGTCGTAGCAGTAAGCCAGCTTCAGTGCCCTCTGTCCGCGCTTTGCCCGTTCCTTAGGAGGAGTTTTGCGGTAGGCCGTCTTAAACTGTGTGGCTGCATCGTAGTATTCGCCTATAGCCAGATACTTCTCGGCTTTGCGCAGGTTCTTTTCAGCTCCGCATCCAGTAAGCAAGGAAGCAACGGCAAACATTGCCATTACACCATATATAATATGTCTTGTTGTCATTGTTGTCTTTTCTGTTAGAACGTTCGAATGTCTTCTTTATTGTTGATATAAAAGCTGCTGCGTAAGAAAATAAGAATACGCAGAACATTTTTCGTCTGTTTGTACGGTACGAACAATATAAAAGATTACCTTTGCAGCAAGATAAGCTGCGCTTGGGTGATTGAGACAAAGCTCTCTTGATTCTCGTTTTAGTTATGTTTGCAAATGATAAAATAAAAGGACAAATGACAAAACCACTGTCGCTTTATGAACTCAACTCACTTGTCGCCGAGACAATCTCGACGGTCATGCCAAACGAATACTGGGTCGAGGCCGAACTGTCCGAACTTCGCGAGGTCAGGGGCAATTGCTACTTGGAACTGGTCGAGAAGGACCGGCTTTCCAACACTCCCATAGCACGTGCTTCGGCCAAATGCTGGAGGTCGTCATGGATGCTCGTGCGTGCGGCCTTTGAGCGCGTCACACGGCAACATCTGTGTGCAGGGATGAAGGTGATGCTGAAGGTCTATGCCGACTTCCATCCCGCCTACGGCTTTTCGTGGATTGTAACAGATATAAATCCCGAATATACCCTTGGTGACATGGCGCGCAAACGCCAGGAGATAATAGATCGTCTCAAGACCGAAGGGGTGTTCGACATGCAGCACGAACTCTCAGTTCCGATGTTCGCCCGTCGTGTAGCGGTGGTGTCGAGTGGGGGAGCTGCGGGGTATGGCGACTTCTGTGACCAGCTTTCTTCCAACGAACATGGCTATACGTTCGACATCTGCCTGTTCGAGGCTGTGATGCAGGGCGAGGCCGTAGAGCAGAGCGTTATAGCTGCCCTCAACCGTATCTATGACAGGATTGAAAGTTTCGACGTGGTTGTAATAATCCGTGGGGGAGGAGCTACGAGCGACCTATCCGGATTCGATACATTGGCTCTGGCCGAAAATGTGGCCAACTTCCCTTTGCCTGTCATTACCGGTATCGGACACGACCGTGACGAGAGCGTCCTCGACATGGTGGCCAACACCCGGGTGAAAACTCCTACAGCCGCAGCGGCGTTCCTCATCGACAATCTTGCCGCCACCGAACGGCGTATTGATGTCGCCCGTGATGCCATAACCGACAACATAGGCCGCAGGATGGAGCAGGAGCGTACACGTCTGACACATCTGTCTTCTGCCATACCAGTGCTCTTCTCTGTCGTCAAGACTAGGCACGAATCCGTTCTATACAGGTTGTCGGCGGCTCTGAAAAATGCCGCCAGCAATATTATCGTCTCCCAGAACCACCGCATAGTCACCATGGCAGACAGTCTGCGCAATGTCCTGAGTCAGCGGCTGACAGGCGAACGACACCGGCTCGACATGCTCGCCCAGCGCACTTCGGCTGTCGATCCTCACCGTCTGTTGGCGCGTGGCTACAGTCTGACTCTGCACAACGGTCGGACAGTGTGCGACCCTTCGGCGCTACAGCCAGGCGACCGCCTTGTCACTCTGGTGGAGAAAGGCCGCATAGATTCGGTTGTAGAAACCGCCGGTAAAGATAAAGAAAAGTGAAGAATGTTGCATGCCATTTGTGACATAATTGCAGATTGTGAGTAGTATCCGTCAGAAAAACAAAATAAAAACATATAACGACAATGCCAAAAGAAACAATCAAATACGAAGAAGCTGTCCGCCAACTGGAGGACATCGTCGAAAAGATGGAAAGCGGAGAGTTGGACATCGACTCGCTTTGCGCTCAACTGAAGGTAGCCCAGAAGCTGATAAAACAATGTAAGGACCGTCTGACAAAGACCGATGAGGAGATAAAGAAAATACTAGAAGCCAAATGACCCTAATGCCAAAGCCACGTATCTCCGTACTTATGGCCGTATACGATGCAGGCCGGTTTCTGGACAAAAGTATAGGTTCTGTCCTGCGCCAGACCTTTACCGATTTTGAGCTTATATGCATCGATGACTGTTCGACCGACTCTTCGCGCAATGTTCTCCGCCGTTATGCCGCCGAAGACCCACGTGTAGGGATGGTCTTTCTTCCCCACAATCACGGCCCGGCCTACGCCCGAAATGCCGGATTGAAGATAGCCCGAGGCGAATACGTCACCTTTCTCGATGCTGACGACTGGCTCGCCGACGACGCATTGGAACAGATTGTCGAGACTTTCGACCGTAATCCTAAGACTGACTGTGTACTGTTCGATGCCGTCAATGTCTATCCAAACGGTACGCAGGAGCCGTACCACTGGAACTTTGACAAGGCTGTCAGTCGCAATCCTGACGGCAGTTTCTTGGTGATGACTGGCCGTCAGGCTTTTGAGGAAAGCCTGTTCTCATGGAACATACACGGCGTATATGCCACCCGTACAGAGATAAACCGCCGTTTCCCTTACGACGAGTCGTCACGCGGCTTCAGCGACGACAATACCACCCATATACATTATTTGGTTTCGCGTGAAGTGAGGTGTTGTCCGGCCCGCTACTACTATCGCCAGAACAACGCTTCTATATCCCATGCCGCCAGTCCTTTACGGTTAGACTGTCTGGATGCCAACGCCAGCATGAAACGTCAGCTCGAAGCTCTCAGAATGGACGACGACATTATGGACAGGTACGAACTGCGTCGCTGGCTCGTTCTCGTCGACACCTATATGTTCTATGTGCTTCACCGCCGTTCTTTTTCCCCGGCCGACCGTTGCATGTGTCTGTCCCGGCTTCACCGTACATGGCAGAGCATAGAGACGTGGCGGCTGTGTCCTTCCGACATCCGTAAGCTTGGCTATTACCCGTTCCGCTGTTGGCTTTTGTTCCGGTGTGAGGAAGAATTTTATTTTTTCCTAAAGCGTTTGCTGGGCAAAACAAACCGGTAGAAAGCACCGTTCTTACTGACAAACTGTCCTTACAGATTTATTAAAGGTTTTAGTTTGTCCGATAACTTTTTATTTATTACTTTTGCATAGTCGCCGTCGGTGTAAGTCTCATATGCATCTGACGGCCATCTGTAGAAGAAACTAAGATTATTTTTTTTGATTTATGAAAGATTTAGATTGGTCAAAACTGACCTTCGGCTACATGCCGACCGACTACAACGTCCGCTGCTACTATCGTAACGGCAAATGGGGAGAAATAGAAGTCTGCTCCGACGAGTATCTCAGGCTGCACATGGCAGCAACCTGTCTGCACTACGGTCAGGAGGCCTTTGAAGGACTTAAAGCTTTCCGTTGTCCCGACGGCAAGGTGAGAGTGTTCCGTATGAACGAGAATGCTGCACGTCTTCAGAGCACCTGCCGTGGCATACTTATGCCCGAAGTGTCGACCGAACTGTTCGAGGAGATGGTTCGCAAGGTTGTGCGCCTCAACCAGGAATTCATCCCTACTTATGAGAGCGGAGCTTCTCTCTACATACGTCCGCTCCTCATCGGTATAAGTCCACATGTAGGCGTTCATCCGTCAGACGACTATCTATTCGTGATATTCGTATCTCCGGTAGGTCCTTACTTCAAGGGAGGTTTCTCGACCAATCCGTACGTCATCATACGCGACTACGACCGTGCAGCTCCGCTCGGCACCGGATGTTTCAAGGTTGGCGGTAACTATGCCGCTGCACTCCGCGCCAACAATATCGCCCACAAAAAAGGATACGCATGCGAGTTCTACCTCGATGCTAAAGAGAAGAAATACATGGACGAGTGTGGTGCAGCCAACTTCTTCGGCATAAAGAACAACACTTACGTTACACCTAAGTCTTCGTCCATACTTCCAAGCATAACCAACAAGAGTCTAATGCAGCTGGCCAAGGATTATGGAATGAACGTAGAACGCCGTCAGATACCAGAAGAAGAACTTTCTACGTTTGAAGAAGCCGGAGCTTGCGGCACAGCAGCTGTCATCAGCCCCATTTCCTATATCGACGATCTCGACACCGGTGTTCGCTACACATTCAGCAAAGACGGTAAGCCCGGACCTGTTTCGACAAAACTCTACAACCATCTGCGTGGTATACAATATGGCACAGAAGAAGACAAGCACGGATGGACTACTGTTGTCATAGAGTAAATGTCTGTGACATTTACAGACATTCTGAATTAAAAAGCGGTAGATGGAAGTCTGGTAAGATTACTTCATGACATCTGTTTTAATCTTTATTAAAAACAGTCTGCCAACAGCTGTCAGTAATGACGTTTTGGTACAGTATTTGAAGATTAATCAGTGATAAAATAAAAAGTAGAAAAGGATTGAAATAGTAAACATTATGTTAAGCAAGAAAATTGAAGAGGCACTCAATGCCCAGATTAATGCAGAAATGTGGTCAGCTTACTTATATCTTTCTATGGCTGCTTACTGTCATGCCAACGGCCGTCCCGGAATAGGCAGCTGGTATGAGGTTCAGTTTCAGGAAGAACAAGACCATGCAAAGATATTGTTCAACTATGTTATCAGCCGTAACGGCCACGTTAAATTAGAACCTATTGCAGCTGTTCCTACAGAATGGAAAGGTCTGCTTGACCTCTTCGAGAATACTTTGCGCCATGAGCAGAAAGTCACAGGTCTTATCAACAAGCTTGTTGCTCTCACGGTGGAAGAGAACGACTACGCTACACAGAGCATGCTGAAATGGTTCATAGACGAGCAGGTTCAAGAGGAAGAGGCTGCCCAGACCATCATTGACAACCTGAATATGATCGAGGACAACGGATATGGTCAGTACATGCTCGATAAAGAGCTTGGTGCACGTACTTATCAAAAAGCTGCTCCTCTGTCAAATGTGTAAACGCAGTCGTTGTTCTTTTCTGATATGACGATTTGATTTTATATATGGAAAAGAACGATAGCGATTATTGGACAAATATAAAGGGCGGATGTACATTTTAATGTACATCCGCCCTTTATTATGTATCTGAGGCGTGGTGTCTTTCCCTTTAGCTTCCTTGTAATCTTTCTTTCTTCCCCCCTTGAAGTGGTCTGCTTAGTATGCATAAAAGTCAAAGATACCTGTAAGGCAATGATAAGGAAAACGACAGCGTCCTAATGACCGTTTTTGAAAATAGGATTTCATTATTATAAAGAAGTAAATTTTTCGTGCGTCTTTGAGAAAATATACTTGATTATTTAGAGAAGGCTCCAATTGCACATTCGAATTAACGCTTATTTATTTGATTCTCAGCAATTGGTATTTAACAAAATGTCTTCATGCAGTGTGAATTATTGTTAACTACAGTATGCCGTTTCCATGCTTCGGATGAATACATTTGTGCCAGTATGAAGTTGTCTATGGCTTGGTTGAACCATGTAGAAATGATGTATGGGTAGCGTTCTCGGCAATTGAATAAAGCAAAATTTTTGTCTTTGGAAATGACTTTATTTTTGATATTTGATAAGGAATAGATGCTTATTCGGGATTTTTATTTAAATTTGCATAGCTTAGATGGCTGCTCGTTCTACAACGAACATGCCTTTAAAACCTTTTCAAAAACAACATTATATCAGAATGAGTAAAGGAAAACTGGCGAAATTCGCCGACATGGAACGCTACCCTAACGTGTTCCAATACCCTTATTCCGTTGTTGCAGACATCGGATTTGAGATGCGCGGCAAATGGCGTGAACTCTATTTCCATAATGACAACCCTATAGTTCTCGAACTCGGATGCGGACGCGGCGAGTATGCAGTGGGGTTGGCCAAGATGTTTCCACAGACTAACTTTGTCGGAGTTGACATCAAGGGGGCGCGAATGTGGAGCGGCGCCACTCAGGCTCTCGAAGAGCATTTGGACAACGTGGCTTTTCTGCGCACCAACATCGAGATAATCGACCGTTTTTTTGCTCCGGACGAAGTGCAGGAGATATGGCTTACGTTCAGCGACCCGCAGATGAAAAATCCCCACAAACGACTCACCAGCACATTCTTTATGGAACGTTACCGTCGGTTTCTAACCGACGGCGGAACGGTACATGTCAAGACCGACTCTAATTTCCTCTTCACCTACACCACGTTCATGACCGGTCATAATAGTCTGCCGGTTCTCTTGCGCACTGAAGATCTGTACCATACTGACGAACTAGATCCGCAGACCCGTGATATACTCGGTATACGTACCTACTATGAAAGCCAGTGGATAGAGCGAGGGCTGAACATTCGATACATGAAGTTCGCACTGCCACATGAAGGTACGCTCACCGAGCCGGATGTAGAGATTCCGATGGACGAATACCGTAGCTACAAGCGCACAAAGCGCAGCAGTAAAACCACTGCTAAATGAGTAGTAGATGGCGGAAAATAATTTAATTTTGTAAAATAAAACATTTGCAGGGGATAAAAAATGTTAAACATCCGGCTGCGTAGTATGCAAACTAATCAGTCGGATGTTGTTTATTCAGATATGAAGCAAAAGTGTATATTCATGGCAGCCTTTCTGGCCATCGGGCTGTCTGCCGCCGACAGTGCGGCACGTAGCAAGGCCGTAGTGAAGTTGCCCGTTGACTATGTCAACCCTATGATAGGAACGGACGGCATGGGGCATACCTTTCCCGGAGCATGTGCGCCGTTCGGCATAGTACAGCTCAGTCCCGAGACCGACACCATACCGCAGAACGTCGACGGCAAGTATCAGGGCAATGTCTACGCCTACTGCGCCGGCTACCAATACGCCGATCCTACCATCGTAGGTTTCAGCCATACCCATCTGAGCGGAACCGGCCACTCTGACCTCGGTGACATCATGATAATGCCTCAGACAGGACGGCTACAGCTTAATCCCGGTACTAAGGACGATCCCGACAGCGGCTACCGCTCACGCTATTCGCATGCCACCGAGACGGCCTCGCCGGGCTACTATGCCGTGACGCTCGCCGACAATGGGGTGAGAGCCGAGATGACAGCCACGCAGCGTGTGGGGGTGCATCGCTACACCTTCCCCAAGGGCATTGACAGCCGCATCATCCTCGACCTGCTGCACGGCATATACAACTATGACGGCAAAGTGCTGTGGAGTAGTCTGCGTGTGGAGAACGACACCCTTCTTACGGGCTACCGCATAACCGACGGATGGGCACGGTGCAATTATACCTACTTTGCAATCGCGTTGAGCAAACCCATACGCGACTATGGCTACCGCGACATGAAGCAGCCTAAGTATCAGGGCTTCTGGCGCAAGTTCAACATCTACCGTAATTTCCCCGAGATAGCAGGACGCGATGTCGTGGCCTACTTCAACTTTGACAATGCAGCGTCGCAGGAACTTACTGTCAAGGTGGCTCTCTCTGCTGTCAGTGCCGAGGGTGCACTGAAGAACCTCCGCACCGAAGCTGCAGGCAAGGACTTCGACGAGATACACACCGAGACCAGAGAACTGTGGGACAAGGAGCTGAGCGTGATCAGCTGTGAAGGCACTCCCGACCACAAGGCCATGCTCTACACTTCGCTTTACCACACGATGATCAATCCTTCGGTCTACATGGACGTAGACCGGCAGTATCGCGGACTGGACGGCAATATCCACCGTGCCGACGATTTTACTAACTATACTATCTTCTCTGTATGGGATACCTATCGCGCCGAGCATCCGTTACTCGGACTGATTAAGCCCGACCGCAACACCGACATGGTGCGCTCGATGATAGCGCATCAGCAGCAGAGCATACACAAGATGCTGCCCGTATGGAGTCTCATGGCCAACGAGGGATGGTGTATGACCGGATACCACGCCGTGACGGTTCTGGCCGATGCCATCGTCAAGGGTGCTGACATAGGCAAAGACGAAGCTCTGAAAGCCATGACCGAGACGGCTACCTGTCCATACTATGAGAGTCTGGGCGACTACATGCGTCTGGGCTATGCCCCGTTCGACAAGAGCGGAACGGCAGCATCTAACACCTTCGAGTATGCCTTTGACGACTGGACTATATACTCGGCTGCCAAGGCTGCAGGGCGTGACGACATAGCGTCGCAGTTTGCGGAACGCGCCCTCTACTACCGCAACTCGTTTGACAAGACCGTTGGTTTCGCTTCGCCGCGCTACTCGGACGGAACGTTCAAGAAAGACCTCGACCCCTACCAGACTTACGGCGAAGGATTCATCGAGGGCAATTCGTGGAACTTCTCGTTTCAGGCTCCGCAAGACGTGAAGGGGCTTATGAGTCTGATGGGCGGCGATAAAGCTTTCATCGGGAAACTCGACCAACTCTTTGACATGCATCTGCCCGAGAAGTATTATGAGCACAATGAGGACATCACTATCGACTGTCTCGTGGGTGGCTACGTACACGGCAACGAGCCGAGCCATCATGTGCCATATCTCTACGCATGGACATCGGAGCCGTGGAAAACTCAGGACCGACTGCGCACGATTATGAACAAGATGTATCGCAACCACATACGCGGGTTGGGCGGAAATGACGACTGTGGTCAAATGTCAGCATGGTACATTTTCACAGCTATGGGCTTCTATCCCGTCTGCCCCGGCAGCGACCAGTACGTGTTCGGTGCACCCTACATGCCTTACTTCGACGTGGCTCTGCCCAGTGGCAAGCATGTCGTAATCAAAGCTCCTGGCGTGAGCGACAAGAACCGCTACGTCAAGAGTGTAAAGATTGACGGCAAACCATACGACAAACTCTTTATCACCCACAAACAGCTAACCGACGGGTGCACCATCGAGTATGTCATGAGCAGCAAGCCTAACAAGAAACGCGGACTTTCCGCCAAAGACAAGCCCTACTCGATGACTGACGGCGAATGACAATTATCAAGAAACAAAACATTCTATCTCTTTTTAACAAAACGTTATGAACAAGAAAACAACAATCGTGTCGGCTGTGGTGTTCGGCCTTATGTGCATTGCAACGTCTACAGCCATCGGGCAGTCGAGGGGTCAGAAGAAATGGAAAAACTTCAAGATAAAGAACATCCTTTTTGAGGACAAGGCACCTAGTACTGAAGGGTCTCGTATCTATCGTTCCATCATACCTGACCCGGACAGCTATATTAACGATGTATCGCGAGAAGTGCTCAACACGCTCTACTTCTCGCCAAAAGACAGCATCCCTGTCCTCAACCAGCTCCACTACACGCTTGAGGACATCGACGGCATATCAGCCAAGGGCGGCGGTGGCGGCAACGTCACCATATTCTACAGTACGCGCCATATCGAGAAGTCGTTTGTCAACAACGATACGGCTCGTGTGTTGTTCGAAACTCGTGGAGTGCTTCTGCACGAGCTTACCCATGCTTTCCAGCTCGAACCACAAGGCATAGGCGGCTATGGCGAAAACAAGACTGTTTGGGCTTTTATCGAAGGTATGGCCGACGCTGTGCGTGTGGCCAACAGCGGTTTCCACGGCGAAAAGGATAGGCCAAAGGGAGGCAGTTACAAGGACGGCTATCGCCGTGCGGGCTACTTCTTCGTGTGGTTGCGCGATAAAAAAAACAAGAACTTTCTCCGTAAGTTCAACGAGTCGACTCTGAAAGTTGTACCTTGGTCGTGGAACGGAGCCATAAAGTATGCACTCGGAAAGAAGTATGACATTGACAGTCTGTGGCATGAGTATCAGGTGGCAGTAGGAGACATAGAAAAATAAATCTGAAATTGATGAAAATAAAGTATATTGTAGCAGCAGCGTTGGTTGTGTCTTCTGCTTTTCCGGCGGTCACATTTGGTAAGTCAGACAAGACTGATGGTAGCGAACGGCTGACCGACTATGTCAATCCGTTTGTCGGAACCGACGGTTACGGCAACGTCTATCCTGGAGCACAGACACCTTTCGGCGGCATACAGATAAGTCCGGACACCGACGAACATTTCTACGACTGTGCTTCGGGATACAAATGGAACCGTAAGTCAATACAAGGTTTCTCGCTGACCCATCTTAGCGGAACCGGAATACCCGACATGGGCGATTTCCTCTTCATGCCAGGAACGGGGGAGATAAAACTCGACCCCGGTACAGACGACAACCCCGACAGCGGCTACCGTTCGCGTTTCTCCCATGAACGTGAGACCGCCCAGCCAGGCTACTACTCAGTGGTGCTCGACGACTACGGTGTGAAAGCCGAGATGACGGCGGCTGTGCGCAGTGGCATGTTCCGGTTCACTTATCCTAAGTCGGACAAGGCTTTTATTCTGATAGACCTCAACCACACCTTGTGGCAAAAGTGCGTTTGGGCTAACCTGCGCGTAGAAAACGACTCTACTGTTACCGGTTATAAGCTGGTCAAAGGGTGGGGACCCGAACGCCATATCTATTTCAGAGCGGTCTTCTCAAAGCCCTTGAAGAGTTTCATGATTTATCAAGACAAGAAGCCTGTCATTTATAACACTTCACGATTCCGCAGCAATCGCGAAGCATGGGGGCCGAACATTGTCTTCACTGCCACTTTTGACACCAAACAAGGCGAAGCTGTGACCGTGAAGACAGCCATTTCGGCCACAAGCACTGACGGCGCGAAGCTGAATATGGAGGAGATAGACGGCAGGGCGTTTGACGCCATACGGGATATGGCCGACAGAAAATGGGAGAAGGAACTGTCCATATATAAGATAAAAGGTACTCGCGAACAGAAGGAGACGTTCTACACTTCGGCTTATCACGCTGCTCTGTGTCCGTTCGTCTACGACGATGCCGACGGCCGCTATCTCGGACTAGACAAGAACATCGAACGCGAGAGCGGCTTTACCAACCGTACCGAATTCTCGTTCTGGGACACCTATCGTGCTTTCCATCCGCTGCTCAACCTTGTCCATCAGGACGTTCAGGCCGATGTAGCCAACTCTATCCTTGCCCACTATGACAAGAGTGTGGAGCGGATGTTGCCTTATTGGTCGTTTGCGAGCAACGAGACATGGTGCATGATAGGCTATCACGCAGCTGCTGTTCTGGCCGATATGATATGCAAGGACGTGGAAGGTTTCGACCGTGAACGTGCCTTCCGGGCTATGGTGACGACCGCAATGAACGACCACTACGACTGTCTTCCAGAGTATCGAACGCTCGGATATGTGCCGTTTGACAAGGAGGCCGAGTCGGTGTCTAAGACTCTTGAATATGCTTACGATGACTACGCTATAGCTCAGGCCGCTCTGAAACTTGGCAAGAAGAAAGAGTACGAATACTTTATGAACCGCGCTATGAGTTACCAGAACATATACGACAGCCAGACCGGTTACATGCGCGGCAAGGACAGCAAGGGCGGATGGCGTACTCCGTTTGCTCCTGTCGCCTATCAGGGTCCCGGCTCGGTCAACGGTTGGGGCGACATAACCGAAGGTTTCACAGTGCAGTACCATTGGACTGTGCCGCAAGACGTGCAAGGACTTATCAATCTGATGGGGCGCGACCTGTTCCGTTCCCGGCTCGACTCGCTTTTCCTCTACGAACTTCCCGACGACATTCCCGGCGCTCATGACATACACGGGCGCATCGGTGCATACTGGCATGGCAACGAACCGTGCCATCATGTAGCTTACCTGTACAATTACATCGGCGAGGGATGGAAGTGTCAGAAGTGGGTGCGCACGGTAGTCGACCGCTTCTACGGCAACAGGCCCGGTTCGCTATGTGGCAACGACGACTGCGGACAGATGTCGGCATGGTACATCTTCAATTGCCTCGGCTTCTACCCCGTATGTCCCGGAAGCGGTTTTTATAATATAAGTTCGCCGGCTTTGCCTGCTGTCGACGTGACGATGAGCAACGGACGACACATCCGCATGACTACGCGCGGATGGAGCAAAGACGCTCTCTACGTGAGCAAAGTAAAAGTGAACGGCAAGCCTTACACCAAGTCGTACATAACATGGGATAATGTGAAGGACGGTATCGACATCGAGTTTACGATGAGCAGGAAGCCTAATAAAAAGTGGGCCACTGAACAAAATGACATTGCTCCGTCATTGTCTAAACCAGGCACTATCGTCACATACAAACCAGGAGGACACTTGAATGACTAGAGTCGAGCAGTTGTAATGGAAGTATGACAGCTACCCATGACCCGACAAATGACAAATAATTCCTCATATCGAGCTTGACAAACTAGTTTTGGAACGATGTTTGCTCTTATTGTCAAATATGAGAAATTATTGTTTTCAACAAAATACAAACAAGACATTATGACACTTTATCCCAAACTTATAAATGATGCGCTTGCAACGGTAGTTTACCCCGGCACAAAGAAGAATCTGGTAGAGGCCGGTATGGTTGCCGATAACATGCGCATCGACGGTATGAAAGTATCGTTCTCGCTAATATTCCCGCGCGAGACCGACCCGTTCTTGAAGTCTACAGTCAAGGCAGCCGAGGCTGCAATCCACTATCATGTTGGTAAAGACGTAGAAGTGGAAATAGGTACTGAATTCACTTCAAAGCCACGTCCTGAGGTAGGTAAACTTCTTCCACAGGTGAAAAACGTCATTGCCGTAAGCTCAGGCAAAGGCGGAGTTGGTAAAAGTACAGTTGCAGTCAATCTGGCAATAGCTCTTGCACGGTTGGGCTATAAGGTCGGACTGCTCGATGCCGACATCTTCGGCCCATCAGTCCCTAAGATGTTCGGAGTGGAAAGTGAACGTCCTTGTGGAGTCGAAAAGGACGGACGCGACCTGATAGAACCGATACAGAAGTACGGCATAAAACTGTTGAGTATCGGTTTCTTCGTCAATCCCGACACAGCTACTCTCTGGCGTGGCGGTATGGCTTCTAACGCGTTGAAGCAGCTCATCGCCGATGCAGACTGGGGCGATCTTGACTATTTCATTCTCGACACTCCGCCAGGAACGAGCGATATACATCTGACCCTCCTCCAGACCCTTGCCATAACAGGAGCGGTGATTGTTAGTACGCCGCAGAAGGTGGCTCTCGCCGATGCCCGTAAAGGCATAGATATGTACAACAACGACAAGGTGAACGTTCCTATTCTCGGACTTGTGGAAAATATGGCGTGGTTTACGCCGGCCGAACTTCCTGAGAACAAGTACTATATTTTCGGCAAGGGCGGATGCAAGAATCTGGCCAAGGAGATGGGTGTGCCGTTGCTGGCACAGATACCAATAGTACAGGGCATATGCGAAAGCGGTGATGACGGAAAGCCTGCTGCGCTTGACAGCAACACAATGACAGGGCTGGCATTCATCAATCTGGCACAAGCTGTTGTTACGGTGACAAACCGCCGCAATCGCGAACAGGCTCCGACGCATATTGTAAATGTGAAAAATTAAGTCCTTATTTGTTTGTAAGTTTTATAAAACAACGGTCTGACACCAGATTAGCCGACAGGAATGCGTATGTTCTTGTCGGCTAATCGCGTTGTCAAACCGTTGTCGGTTCTTCATGAATGAGAATATAGGTATGGTCTCCATAACGGTCGCGCAACCTTTTTTCTATCTCTGAGATTACGGCATGGGCATATCTCAGTTTTATATCTCCATCCATGCAAATTGAAAATTCGATGGAGTAGTAGTCACCTATCTTTCTGGTTTTCATGTCATGAATATTTGACACACCTTCTACTCCGCACGCTATCTTTGCTATTTCGTCTTCTACTTCAGCAGGAAGCGACTTTTCCAGCAGCTCGTCGAGTGCGGGTTTAATCAGTCCGTAGGCTGTCTTGATGATGAAGACGCAGATGAACAATCCGGCCAAAGGGTCGAGTATTGTCCAGTTGTCTCCCAGAATAATTGCTCCTCCGATACCCACAGCTGTAGCTACAGAAGAGAAGGCATCGCTCCGATGATGCCAGGCATTGGCGATGACTGCTTCCGAATTAAGCATCTTGCCATATCTTATCGTATAGCGGAAAAGCAGTTCTTTCGAGACAATAGATACAAAGGCTCCAATAAGGGCTATCAGTCCTGGACGGGGTAGGGCATTTCCGTGAAGTATCGAAATGATGCCTTTGATGCTGCCAGATGCTATTCCGAATCCGACAAGCAGAAGAGTTGTCCCAATTAGAAGAGTGGCGAGTGTCTCATACTTGCCATGTCCATAATCGTGGGTTGCATCTTGCGGCTTCTCTGATATCCTTACGAATACGATTACAATTATGTCAGTCAAAAGATCAGACATGGAATGCACGGCATCAGCCACCATAGCCGTACTTCTGCCGGCTACTCCAGCTATGAACTTGAATACTACTAATGCGACATTAACGGCACTTCCGACGTAAGTTACATGGCTGATTTTTCTTTGTCTTTCTCCACTATTTATGGTATTGTCCATAACGTTTATTATATAAAAAGCTCCGTATCTTTCCTTTATGAAAAGATACGGAGTATAGTTTTATTGCTCCGAAATCACATTTGAAGAATTAGAAGAATTAATAATTCTCGGCCTTCAGTTCGAAGAAGCTCTGTGCGTGTCCGCAAACCGGGCAAATATTAGGAGCCTTCGGGCCTACAACTACATGTCCGCAGTTGCGGCAAATCCATACGCAGTCGCCCTCGCGAGAGAACACTACTGCGTCGTCGATGTTTTTCAACAGCTTGCGATAACGCTCTTCGTGATGCTTCTCGATTGCACCTACCATTCTGAATTTGGCTGCAATCTCCTTGAAGCCTTCTTCTTCAGCTTCCTTAGCCATACGGTCGTACATGTCAGTCCACTCATAGTTCTCGCCGGCAGCAGCTGCTGCAAGGTTCTCGGGAGTGCTCTTGATTTCGCCGCCTTCGAGATATTTGAACCAAAGTTTGGCGTGTTCTTTCTCATTGTTTGCAGTTTCCTCAAAGAGAGCTGCTATCTGCTCGTAACCGTCTTTCTTTGCTTTTGATGCGAAGTAGGTGTACTTGTTGCGTGCTTGTGACTCACCTGCAAAAGCATCCTGCAGGTTCTTTTCTGTCTTTGTTCCTTTAAGATCTTTCATAATGTTGTTATTTTTAATCGCACTGCAAAGGTATTCTTTTTTCACGAAACACACGCATTAAAATTGTCAATAATGAAATTGATTATCTCTATAATTCGGCTCTCTTAGCCTGGAGGATAACGGCATAACAATGTTGTCGCCAATTAACTGATATTTGTCGGTGCAGGACATGAACTGTCTTGCCGATATCTCACGGTTGTTTGCCTACACTGTTTCTTTTCTTTTCTTTGTGTTATCTGCTTTTATTTTCTTGTTCGTTGCGGAGTAAGTCAGAATAAGGCTTAGCCTAAGAATATGACAATCCAGCCCGCGTTTGCCTTCCGGCATCGCGCTGTCACTACTGTCAGCGGAAGTGTGACAGTTATGGCAGACGTGCTGTTTTGGCACGGTTTTAGCAGAAGGAAGAGTGACAAAAGACAAGTCGCAGAAAAAGGTGGACGGTCTGGAGTCAGAAAAAATATAAACGATTAATAACAATTAAAAGATAAGACTATGAATATCAAACCATTAGCAGACAGAGTGCTGGTGCTCCCCGCACCGGCTGAAGAAAAAGTCGGAGGAATTATTATCCCGGATACAGCTCAAGAGAAACCTCAACACGGTAAGATTGTAGCCGTAGGCCAAGGTACAAAAGACGAGGCAATGGTTCTCAAAGAGGGTGACGAGATTCTGTACGGCAAATATTCGGGTACAGAGCTGGAGTATGAAGGTGTGAAATATCTTATCATGCGTCAGAGCGATGTTCTCGCAGTTGTCAATAAAAAATAATCATCAGAAGTCTTACAATAAACAATAAGGAATACATAAAATGGCTAAAGAAATAAAATTCAATATTGAAGCCCGCGATCTCCTCAAGAAAGGAGTTGACCAGTTGGCTAACGCAGTGAAGGTGACTCTCGGTCCTAAAGGACGCAACGTTGTCATCGAGAAGAAGTTCGGTGCTCCTCAGATTACCAAGGACGGTGTTACCGTAGCCAAGGAAGTGGAACTCGAAGACAAGTTCGAGAACACTGGCGCACAGCTTGTCAAGAGCGTTGCCAGCAAGACCGGCGACGACGCAGGTGATGGAACTACGACAGCTACAATTTTGACTCAGGCCATCGTTACAGAAGGTCTGAAAAACGTAACAGCAGGTGCTAATCCTATGGATTTGAAGCGCGGTATCGACAAAGCAGTCGCTGCTGTGGTCGACTATATTAAGGAGAATGCCGAACAGGTAGAGGATAACTACGACAAGATAGAGCAGGTAGCTACCGTTTCGGCAAACAATGACCCCGAAATAGGTAAGCTCATTGCCGACGCTATGCGTAAGGTATCTAAGGACGGTGTCATCACCATCGAGGAAAGCAAGAGCCGTGACACCAGTATCGGTGTCGTTGAGGGAATGCAATTCGACCGTGGCTATCTGAGCGGCTACTTCGTTACTGATGCCGACAAGATGGAATGTGTGATGGAGAATCCTTACATACTTATCTATGATAAGAAGATAAGCAATCTTAAAGATTTCCTGCCCATCCTGCAACCCGCTGCAGAGAGCGGTCGTCCGATGCTCGTCATCGCCGAGGATGTCGACTCTGAAGCACTCACCACACTGGTTGTCAACCGTCTGCGTGGCGGATTGAAGATTTGCGCAGTCAAAGCACCTGGCTTCGGTGACCGTCGTAAGGCCATGCTTGAAGATATCGCTACTCTGACCGGTGGTGTTGTCATCAGCGAAGAGAAGGGTCTGACTCTCGACAAGGCAACGCTTGAAATGTGCGGTACGTGCGACAAGGTGACTGTCAACAAGGACACTACAACCATCGTTAAGGGTGCAGGTGACAAGAAGCTTATAGCTGACCGTATAGCCCAGATAAAGAACGAGATAGCCAACACTACAAGCTCTTACGACAAGGAGAAGCTGCAGGAGCGTCTTGCAAAGCTCGCTGGTGGCGTAGCTGTTCTCTATGTAGGTGCTAACAGCGAAGTAGAAATGAAGGAAAAGAAAGACCGTGTCGATGACGCTCTCTGCGCTACACGTGCAGCCGTAGAAGAAGGTGTTGTCGTAGGCGGTGGCACTACTTACATCCGTGCTTTGGAGAAACTTCAGGACTTGAAGGGTGACAATGCTGACGAGCAGACCGGCATAAATATCGTCGAGCGCGCCATCGAAGAGCCTCTGCGCCAGATTGTAGCCAACGCTGGCGGCGAAGGTGCTGTCGTTGTACAGAAAGTTCGTGAAGGTAAGGGCGACTTCGGTTACAATGCCCGTAAGGACGTTTACGAAGACCTGCGCAAAGATGGAGTCATCGATCCGGCTAAGGTTGCCCGTGTAGCTTTGGAGAACGCCGCTTCTATTGCTGGCATGTTCCTCACTACAGAGTGTCTCATCTGTGACAAGCCAGAAGAGAAGCCGGCTATGCCGATGGGGCAGCCAGGTATGGGCGGCATGATGTAATGCTGCGGAAGCTAAGCAATAAACAGAAATTAGAATAAATAAAAGGGAAAGAGGAATTCACCAATAAGCGTGTTCCTCTTTCCTTTTATTATGTTTAACCAAAATCGGTCGTCAGAACGCTACCTTGTCATTCTGACGGCCGATTTTGGGTTAAGGATTTATCCTGCCCTACTATGCTTGTCCTGCCATTTCACGGTAGCGGTCGAGCAACCATTGTTTCTGTTCGGCTATAGACATATGGCTGTTGTCCAGCGTTATTGCATCGGGAGCCTTTTTCAAGGGGGATACTTCGCGGTGGGTGTCGATGTAGTCGCGGTGTTCCACGTTCTTGAGTATTTCGTCGTAGTCGGCAGGCATACCTTTTTCTTTCAGTTCTTCGTAACGTCGGCGGGCACGTATGTCGGCACTGGCTGTGACGAAAATCTTCAGTTCGGCATCAGGGAAAACTACTGTGCCTATGTCGCGCCCATCCATGACAATGCCCTTGTTACGCCCCATGCGTTGCTGTTGTCTTACGAGTGCTTCGCGGACGAAAGACAGTGCGGCTATGGTGCTGACGTGCTCGGATACGGCGAGTGAGCGTATTTCTTTCTCTACGTTCTCACCGTTAAGGTATGTAATGGGGCTGCCGGTTGGTGGGTCGAGCCGGAATGAAATCTCTACGTTGTCCATCTGGCGAGACAAAGACCCGGCATCAATTTTTCCGTCAGATGTGAACAGTCCGTGACGCATGGCGAACAGTGTGACCGACCGATACATTGCTCCGGTGTCGACATAGACATAACCTATTTCTTTGGCCAAGTCTTTGGCCATTGTGCTTTTGCCACATGACGAGAAACCGTCAATGGCTATCGTGATTTTTTTCATATTGTTGTAAATTTCTGACTATCAGTTATGTTTGCTTGCCATGTATGAATTGGACAATAATTCCGGTTGTGTTACTGGCAAAAAGAATTGCCCTGACAAGTGCCGGATGTTCTGCCAATATTGGTGATGCAGAACAAAACAAGTGAATCTCCTGACAAGACAAAGGTAGCAATAAAATCTGGCAACATCACTCCGTTCAGTGGTATTTTTCACATTATGCCTCATTTCCACGATAAATACAGGTCTTCTGAAATTTGGAGTGATGGCATACAAAAGAACGTATGTTTCGTTTTAGCTTTGTTTTTTGCAAGTTCTTTACTACAAGTAGTTTGCGTAATACTTACAGATATTGTTTTTATATAGCGGCAATGCGAGCATGCATTTCTTCATATCGGTAATTTTTTTGTCAGAGTAAAGTTTCCACTCACAATTAATCGGGAATATTACAGATGATAGTCAATATAACTAATGGAAACACAATTCATGTAAATGTTAAAACCCCTTTTTTCAGAGTGTTAGGACAGTTTACAGTGCTTACTCTCTGATTATAGAGTGGTGGGAAACTTCAGTACTTGATTCGTTGATATTCAATCAATAAAAGATATTCTTGTGACTCGCGGCCTTGGTTTCAGAGTGGCAAATTTCGTATCGGCACGCGATCCGAATATGCAGTGGTGACAATCAGTTAGTAGTTTGTTGGTATCTTTGGCGGCCGCCGGTACAGGTTTGGGGTGTGGCAAATGTCCACTCCTTGCGAATCCAATATCGGCGGCCGTTGGCGTTTTCAGAATTCCTTGGCCAGTCCTCCTTCACTTGTCTCCTTGTATAGTGATGGAAGGTCGTGCCCGGTCTGCTTCATCACTCTAACTACGCGGTCGAACGATACACGGTGCTTGCCGTCAGAGAAAGCGGCGTAGAGGTTCGCATCCAGGGCGCGGGTGGCGGCGAAGGCGTTACGCTCGATACATGGAATCTGGACTAGTCCGCACACCGGGTCGCATGTCATACCCAGATGATGTTCCAGTCCCATTTCTGCAGCATATTCTATCTGGGTCGGCGAACCGCCGAACAACTGGCTTACGGCTGCTGCAGCCATGGCACACGCCACGCCTACTTCACCTTGGCAGCCTACGTCAGCACCCGAGATAGAGGCGTTTGTCTTTACTATATTTCCAAAAATACCGGCTGTAGCTAGGGCATGAAGAATGCGCATGTCGCTGAAGTCATGGCCTTTGGCCAGATGGTAGAGAACGGCAGGCATTACTCCGCACGACCCGCAAGTGGGAGCTGTGACGATAGTTCCGCCCGAAGCGTTTTCTTCGCTCACGGCCAGAGCGTAGGCATAGACCAGACCGCGTGACTGGAGCGACTGCTTGTATCCACGGGCTTTCACATAGTAAGTGGGAGCTTTGCGTGGCAGATTGAGAGGCCCTGGCAGTGCACCTTCATGGTCGATGCCTCGTTTGACTGCTTCCTGCATCGTTTTCCATACCTCCATCAGGTAATCCCAAATGTCGCTGTCCTCGTTTTCCTTGACATATTCCCAGTAACTGCGTCCTGTCTTGTCGCACCAGTTCATAATCTCGGTCAGACTTTTAGCTTCGTATATTTCTTTGCGCTCGGGCAACCAACGATGTTCTTCTCCCTCAGACAGTGCACCGCCGCCTACGCTGTAGACCGTCCATGTGTCGGTCTGGTGTCCTTCGTTGTCGTAAGATGTAAAAGACATTCCGTTGGGGTGGAAAGGAAGATAGACAGACGGCTTCCATATAATATTCACCTTGGACACACTGGAAAGAGTTTCTTCTATTATCACGTCGGTCATGTGCCCTCGTCCGGTAGCAGCGAGGCTACCGTAAAGTGTGACATCTATCCTCTGTGCTTCTGCGTTATGGTCATAAAAAATCTGTGCGGCCTTCTGCGGTCCCATTGTGTGGCTGCTCGAAGGTCCTTTGCCTATTCTGTAGATTTCCTTTATCGATTCCATGATGTTGTTCCTTTCATTTTACCTTAATATTATATATGCATTAAGCCTGAGGCTGACTGCCAATCTTCGCGCTTTCACGCCTTAGTGCGGTCATGGCACGAAAAGCATCATACGTGTTGCATGGCGCAGTTTCTGCTTTGCAAAGTTAATGTAAATAGAAGGGCGGACAAAATTAAACAGATTCATTTTTCATTAAAGAATATAACTTTGCTTTCTTACAAAACAATATCTTCTGTTCTGCCTAAATCCAATAGTGGTGTAATGGTGTTGATTGAACGGTCGATAAGAAAAACGAAATGAAATGTTTCGTATTCCGTTGATTTTTCGTAACTTTGCACACTGAATTTCAAAATGGTACTAATTACCTGTTTTAAAAATGGGACAATTACAAGAAAGATACAAGAACTATCGCGAGCCGCAAAAGTATATGGAGGCTGGCGTGTATCCTTATTTCCGTGAGATTACAAGCAAACAGGGGACTGAAGTAGAAATGGGCGGCCACAAGGTGCTCATGTTCGGGTCAAACGCCTATACAGGCCTGACAGGGGACGAACGTGTTATCAAGGCCGCGAAGGAAGCTCTCGACAAATACGGATCAGGATGTGCCGGAAGCCGTTTTCTCAACGGAACTCTCGATCTTCATGTGAAACTCGAAAAAGAACTTGCCGACTTTGTCCATAAGGACGAGGCTCTGTGCTTTTCCACGGGCTTTTCTGTTAATGCCGGTGTGTTGGCTGTCGTTGTTGGACGTGGCGATTATATTATCTGTGACGACCGCGACCATGCGAGCATTGTCGACGGACGCCGCTTGTCTTTCGCTCGTCAGCTCCACTATAAGCATAACGACATGGAAGACCTGGAGAACATACTGAAGACACTTCCGCATGACGCTGTGAAGCTGATTGTTGTAGACGGAGTGTTCTCTATGGAGGGCGACCTTGCCAAACTACCTGAAATAGTTGCTTTGAAGAAGAAGTACAATTGCTCGATAATGGTTGATGAGGCGCACGGAATAGGTGTGTTCGGCAAACAAGGCAGGGGAGTATGCGACTATTTCGGACTGAGCGATGATGTCGATCTCATCATGGGTACATTCTCCAAGTCACTTGCCAGTATAGGCGGATTCATTGCCAGCGATTCGGATACGATAAACTATCTGCGTCATAGTTGCCGTACTTATATTTTCAGTGCATCGGACACACCTGCTGCAACAGCTGCTGCAATGGAAGCTCTGCACATCATAAAGAACGAGCCTGAGCGTATTGAGAAATTATGGAAAGTGACAAAGTATGCTCTCCGTCGTTTTAAGGAAGAAGGATTTGAAATCGGAGATACCGAGAGTCCTATTATCCCATTGTATGTACGTGATGCGTTCAAGACGTTCCTTGTTACTAAGTTGGCTTTTGACAACGGTGTATTCATCAACTCTGTCGTTCCTCCAGCATGTGCCCCTCAAGACACTCTTGTGAGATTCGCCCTTATGGCAACTCACACCGAGGAGCAGGTTGAACGCGGCGTACAGGTTCTCAAGAAGATATTCGTAGAACAAGGTATTATTAAATAACATTGTTCAGTATTACTGACAAAGAAATAACAGGAGAGTCTTTTCTCTTGGTTTCTTTGTCTGTTAGAATTTGAACTGAATATCATCAGACTGCATTTTAGTTGCCGTGTATTAAAAAAGTAGAGTAAAAACTTGCTTATGTCAAAATAAACAACTACTTTTGCAGTCGCAATTCGCAAGATATCTATTGTCTCGGGGTGTAGCGCAGTCCGGTAGCGCTCCTGGTTTGGGACCAGGTGGTCGCAGGTTCGAATCCTGTCGCCCCGACAAAAATAAAGGCATATTCTTCGTCTGAAGAGTATGCCTTTGTTCTTTTTTATAAGCTGTTATGTTCGTAGCCGCCGGTTTTACAACGTTTTTTCATTCGTGCTCGGCTGTCTGTTTTACACCTACTACTCCTGCCATATTCTCGTCGAGATAGAACGTCTGTTTCGTGCGTTTGCCCGATGTGTCGCTATAGCTTACATCCATGAAAAGCAACTTCTGCGACCGGCGCGAGACGTACTTTACATTTCCTTTGTAAATTGATGAACGGGCAGCATTGTCGTGCATAACGTTTATCATGCTGTCACTTACGTAGAACGTTGAGTCAAGGTCGGAGAACTGCTTGCCGGATATGGCGTTGTCTTTGAGGTTGGAGTCGAGAAAATCGCCTATCAGCTGTTCGGCATCGTGTTTCTGGCCACAGCCCGTAAACAGGGCTGCGGTGCAGAACACGAGCAGTGTATGCTTTAACTGATGTCTAAGCAATGTTCTCATTTGATGTTCTTGAGAATGTCCAACAGATGATCCCATACCATCTGTACGGTCGGGATGAGCAGACGCTCGTCGGGAGAATGTACACCGCGCAGCGTAGGACCGAACGAAACCATATCAAGATTCGGGTAACGCTCAGAGAAGAGTCCGCACTCCAGTCCGGCATGTATGCCTTTTACCTGAGGTTCTTTGCCGAAGAGTTTCTTGTACGACTCTACGGCTGTCTTTGTCAGTTTGCTGTCCGGATTCATCTTCCATGCCGGATAGCCTTCACCTACGGTGATGTCTGCACCGGCCAGTTCCAGTACGGCCTTGATAGTGTTGGCTTCGTTCTCCAGATTGCTCATCACGTTAGAACGCTGCGATGTGACGATGTTCAGCTCATTGTCTGACGACTGTACGCTTGCTACGTTGCTCGATGTCTCCACGAGCCATTCGAGATCCTTGTCCTGACACATGGCGAACACACCGTTATCCAGACCCTGAAGGGCGAGGATTATTTTGTGGCTTACGGCCTTGGGCATAACCTTCTGGGCATCGGCGCTCTCCATATAGAAGTGCATCGTCGTGTCTGTAACGTGGAACTCTTCTTCAACGTCTGTCGCAAATTTGTTCCAGTCGGCACTTACATTTTCCTTCTCAGCTGCCGGAACGGCGAACACTACGCTTCCGTCACGCGGTATGGCGTTGTGCATCTTGCCCGAGTTGAACTGTGCCAGCCTCAAGTCTGTCTTCTCCTGTTCCTTGTAAAGGAAGCGTGACAGTACCTTGATGGCGTTTGCGCGCTTCTTGTTTATGTCGTCGCCGGAGTGACCTCCTACCAGACCTTTTAGCGAAATCTTTATAAAGAAATAGCCTTCGGGAGCGTCTTCACGTGTGAATGTGAATTTGGCGTGTGTGGTCTTGCCGCCTGCGCACGAAACGAATATCTGGCCTTCGTCCTCAGAGTCGAGGTTGATGAGCATGTCGCCGGTCATGAATCCGGCCTTCATGCCTTTGGCACCTGTCAGACTTGTCTCTTCGTCGACGGTGAAGACACATTCCAGCGGACCGTGTTCAATGTCGTCACTGTCGAGAATAGCCAGCTCGATGGCGCAACCTATACCGTCGTCGGCACCCAGAGTAGTACCCTTGGCTGTCAGCCATTCGCCGTCGACGTAGGTCTGGATGGCGTCTTTGCTGAAGTCGAAGTCTACATCGACCAGCTTGTCACACACCATGTCCATGTGACTCTGCAGTATGACAGTCGGGCGGTTCTCGTAGCCCTTTGTGGCCGGTTTGCGTATGAGCACGTTGCCGGTTTCGTCCACTTTGCAGTCGAGGGTATGGCTCTTTGCGAAGTCTTTGAGATAAGCAATCATCTTGTCTTCGTGCTTAGAAGGGCGAGGAATCTGGTTGATTTTTGCGAACTGCTCGAAAACGCGGGCAGGTTTCAATTCTGTTTTGTTCATCTTTATTTTGTTTTGTTATGTCCTACAGTCTTATAACATGCGATAAAGCGTGTCCGCAGAAAGAAAAATAAACTCTTTTTATTTTGTGCTTCTACTGATTTGCATTATCTTTGCAGACACAAAAGTAGTAAAAATGGTAGAAACTCTGCTCGTAAGCATGTTAATAATTGCTATCGCTTTCGCTTTGTTGTCAGTGAAGTTGATATTCAGGCGAAACGGTAAATTTTCCTCCCAGCACATACACGACAGTAAAGCCATGCGTGAACGTGGCATTCATTGTGTTATGGATCAAGACCGTGAAGCACGGCGTGCCGGTAGGGCTTACTGAGTGTATTGGAACGGCTATGCTATGAACAATCGAAAATAACAATAACAATGAACAAAAAAAATCTTTTCTTCACCCTGGCTGTGGCTGCAATGGCTTCTGCTGTAATGACTTCGTGTGACAAGTCAAAACCTCAGGTTGACGACAAAGCTGAAAGCGGTAAGGTTGCACCTACGCAGACCAAAATCGCCTTTGTCGAAGTAGACAGTATCATGTCCCAGTACAAATTCTGCAAGGAGTATTCGCTCCTTTTACAGAAGAAAGGACAGAACATCCAGAACACTCTTGCCAAGAAACAACAGCAGCTCCAGGCAGCAGCGGCCAACTTCCAGCAGAAACTGCAGCAAAACGCCTACACCCGTGAACAGGCTCAGGGCATACAGCTTCAGCTCCAGAAGCAGGACAATGACCTTCAGGCTCTCAACCAGCGTCTCAGCTCCGAATTCCAGAACGAGACCAACAAGTACAACAACGCCCTGCGCGACAGCATCAAGCATTTCCTTGCCTATTACAATAAGGACAAGAAGTACAGCCTCATTCTCAGTAAGGCCGGTGACAACATCCTATATGCCGATAAGGCTTACGATATAACCAATGAAGTCATCGCAGGACTGAATAAGGCATACAAGTCCAACCTGTCTAAAGCTGGAGACGACAAGAAGAAATAATACATTACAGTTATTTACATATAAAAAGGCATGTCCGCGACCTGTGTGGGGCGCGGACATGCCTTTTTATATTCAGCAATGCTTACAGTAACGCCTTGCAATGCTTAGAAATAATGTCTTGCAATGCTCACAACAGCTTCAGTGCAATCATTGCGCATGCTTCGGCATCGGCCAGTGCGTGATGATGTAGCGTGAGATCGTAGCCGCAATAGGCAGCTACGGTCTGCAGCTGATGGTTGGGAATCTGTCGTCCGAACCGTCGTCTTGAAGCACGGCATGTGCAATAGAAAATGTAGTCGGGATAGTCCATCTGGTAGACACGGAACGCCGCTCTCAGGCAACCTTCGTCAAACGGGCTGTTGTGAGCAACGAGCGGCAGACCCTCAATCTTGGTGGCTATCTTGGCCCACACATCGGGAAAGAGCGGCGCGTCTTCGGTGTCTTTCTCTGTAAGGCCGTGTACGGCTATGTTGTTGCGGCAATAATATTCGGGTTCGGGATGTATCAGACTGTAGTATTTGTCTGTTACAATCCCGTTCCTTACCACCACAAGTCCGACGCTGCACACGCTCGACCGTTCGTAGTTGGCTGTTTCAAAGTCGATAGCAGCAAAGTCTTTCATACGCATTATCGGTTTGTGATGTTGTCATTTCTTGTCGAGCGTTTCGCTTATCATCTGCTTGATGTTGGCGTAATGTGCCCGTGTTGCCAAGTCGGAAGAGCGGGCTGACGTTACTCTGGAGCTGACCGTGCGCAGGAAGTAGTAGAGATAGGTGCGCGCGTCGTCTTTTGCCTTCGGATATTCGGCGATGGCCTTTGCTGTCATTTCTGTCTGGAGATAGCGTCGGTAAGGTGTTACTTTGGCTCCGGTGGCCGTTTCGCTGAATGCTTTCGCGGTCAGGTCTTTGATGTATTCCTCGGGCTGATAGCTGTCCTTGGCGTAGGAGTAGCGGGCGATGTTAGAGAACATCGATGCCGAAACCATACGTTGTGCCGCCATGCTGGCTATTGGTTTCAGAGCGTCGAGCGGCGAAGAGTATATCCGCTTTATGTAAGGTTCGGCTATGAGCCATGCCGGTTCGCTGAACACGTTGCGGTCTATGTATTCGAGAGCTTCGCGCTGGCGGTCTTTTGCCATAGGCGAATAGACATCGCCCGGCTCTTCTATGCTCTTGTAGGTGGTGTACACTCCGCCGATGTTTCGTAGCACATGGCCTTCGTAGCGCATGAATTGTCCGAGAATGTTACTGTAAACGTCACGTATGTTCTGGTTGAGGTCACCCTCTTCGTATGTCCATTCGGGCAGAGCCTTGACGATACGTCGCAGATTCTTCAGACCATACTCACTCGCTTTCATTGCGTTGTCGCCGAGATCTTCGGTCTGGGCCAGAGGATTGTTGTCGTAACCTTCACCGCCAAACCAGTAGCGTCGGCCTTTCTTCAGCTGGGCTGTCGTCATCTTGTTGAGCAAGAGCCTGTCCTCGTTTTCGTCCTTTGTGTCAAAGATGGGCTTGTATCCCCACTCGATAGCCCATTTATCATAATCGCCGATGCGTGGGAATAAGCCTTTCCGGGATATATTGTCTTCGGGCTGTGCCACATAGTTGAACCGGGCATAGTCCATAATCGACGAAGTGTGTCCGTTGGCTTCCACCCATGCCTTGTCGCGCAGACTGTCGACCGGCGTGGCACTGCTGGCTCCCATGTTGTGGCGCAGTCCGAGCGTGTGGCCTACCTCGTGAGAGCTGACGAAGCGTATTAGCTGCCCCATCAGTTCGTCGTCAAATTTCATCTTTCTTGCATCCTTGTCTACACATCCGGCCTGTATCATGTACCAGTCGTGTACCAGTTTCATCACGTTGTGGTACCATCCGATGTGGCTTTCTAATATTTCTCCTGTACGTGGGTCGTGTACGTTGGGGCCGTAGGCGTTTGGTATGTCAGACGCGAGGTAGCGAATCACGGAGAAACGGGCGTCTTCCATGCTCATTGTCGAATCCTCAGGCCATTCCTTTGCCACTATCGCATTCTTGAAACCTGCTTTCTCGAAGGCCACGTTCCAGTCGTTCACGCCCTGCATCAAATATGGCACCCACTGTTTGGGCGTAGCCGGGTCGATGTAGTAGACAATCTGTTTCTGAGGTTCTACAAGCTCGCCGCGCTTCATCTTTTCTACATCCTCTGGTCTTGGTTCCAGTCGCCAGCGGTGTATGTACTGTATGTCGCGCACCTGCTGCTGGCTGTCCGAATATGGCTCGTACACGTCGGCGAAGTAGCCCACGCGAGGGTCGAACAGCCGTTTGCGCATCTGCTGCTTGGGCAGCATCACGAATGAGGTGTTCATCTCGAACGTCACTGCACCCGTCTGTTGTCCGGCCGATATTTTCCCGGTGTCTTTCGCGCCATACGTTCTGACGGTCTTTATTTCGGTGTTGATGGGGAAGGTCTTTATCGAAGAAATGTAGGAGCGGCCGCTGTTCAGTCCGGTCAGATTCAGACTTTTCTTAGCATTGTCGTTCAGCCCTACGGCCACGTTCTCGGTGTTGAACAGTTTGCCTATCTCTACCTTATACGCTTTGTGCCCGGCCTTGTCTTTATTGGTGTTCTCAATCTTGAAAACCTCGACTATAGGGTTCTCGTCGCTAGCCTTCACGGCGCGGTAGATGTTCTGCGTCGAGTCGGCAACAGACAGGTAGACGAGCGACCTCAGCACCAGTCGGTCGTCGGCTTTCTCCCAGTAGAAAGTCTGTTCGTTGGCTTCTTCGCCGCCGTATATCCCGGCTCCGCTAGGAGTGGAGACAAACCGTGTCACGGCCAGAAACTCGCGCCCGAGCAGAGAGTCGGGCACAAGGAAGAACCATTTGTCGCCGTCTTTCTGCACTCCGAACAGTCCTTGACGGACGGGGGCTTCTTTCTTCTCGGTTTTTTCTTTGTCTTTCTTCTTTTTTTTCTTGGCATCGGTCGGCATCCCTATGACGAGAGCCAGAGCCAGAAGCAATGCGATTTTTTTCATTTTTATGTTTGTTTTGTATGTTTGTCTTGTTCTCCTTATTATTTTTA
>CALBJK010000225.1 GCA_937892695.1 uncultured Prevotella sp. | reverse complement strand
TGTCAATAGAAATCAGGACCGATTGTACAATAACCGACAGGATGTACTAACAAAATAAAAATATAATGAAAAAGCTTTTATTATTTGCAATGCTGTGTCTTGCATCTCTGACCGCATCGTCACAAAGCATATTCAATGAAGTGAAACGGTTGCGCAATGAGGCAGAGGCAATAAAGAATGACACTACCAAGAATCTTGAAACGCGTAAGATTGCGTGTTTCAAGAGTGACGCTCTCTACTATCTTATAGATAAAGCAAGCCAGGACAGTACCTTCACAGAATACGAACTTGGCACTCAGGCCAATGCCATGATAGAGTTTGTAAATCTCTTTGTCAAACGTTTGTCCGGGGAGAAACGGAAAAACGAGAAGAACATAGTCATAGCCAACTTTAAGAATGCTACGATAACGAATCCTTTGTTTAATGACACAGACAAGGAAGTAATCTACGGTTATGTAGATAACGACAAATTCCTCACGCAGTTTTCCTTGGATACCGATTGGGTAAAAGCTTTAGAGTTAGTCGGTGGAAAGTGAATGAGGTGTTGTCGGCCTTTCGGTTTTATGTGGCAGGTGAGATGCAATAAGCAAGAAAAGGGGACTGGGCAAATTTGCCCCAGCCCCTTTCTTGCTGTATGCCTCAACTTGAATGTCGAGCATGATTTTAGCCTGAATCATTTATACTGATAATAGTACCAATAGGTGTTACCGTAGGTCGTGCGCAGTTGTGTCTTACGTTCTGCGGGATTGGAATATTTGCGTTCCATGTCTTGGTAATCTTCGAAATCTGCGTCCATGACATTGCTTCTGTATATTAGCTTCGGGTTGGAATGCAGATGCGTGTAAAGAGTCAGTGCTTCACGATAGTGTTGTGGAAGGGAGTCGCTGACGATGTGGTGTTTCATTATCTCATTCACAAAAGCATCCAGATTGCGGTCTAAAAGATAACCGCAAAGAAGATAATCTACAGCATGTTTGTTACCGGATTTATGATGTTGCACATATCTTAGATAGTGCATCGGATTCATACGCTGCCTGTAGACCGTTCCGATAAATTTGTACAGAGAGTCTTCTGGGAAAAACACAGTTCCTATACATTTTTCTTTGTTTGGCAACAGCGACTCTGAACCACCGATAATGTTGAATGTGAAAAGGTGTTCGGGCAACATGTTTTTACGTGAGAGGACGTATGCTGTAAGCATTGTCATATTTGAGTCGGGTATATTCATGTCGGTCAACGCGTCAACAGCTTCGTCGTAGCGTCCGTCCGAAATGCATTGTTCGACATGCAGACGTGTGTGCATGACCTTGTCGCTGTTACTGAATGCACACGTGAACAGGAAGGCAATGGACAGAATCAAGACGTTCAGCCATAAAGTCCTTGCAATAGGCCATCTGCTTATAATTATTGAGCGAGAACCTAATCCGTAGCTGAATAAGAACAACAGTGCAATTACAACAACAAACAGTAGAGGGTAAAGATACACGCCAGCTCCGAAAGTATAGTTTCCGTCACCATAAATCGTGATGCTCGTAAGATAAGTAAGAGCAATTGCCGACGGTAAGAACCAAAGAGCAAACAATTGTCCTACGTTCGGACACAAACGTGAGACCCCTATTTCGAGCAATATAAGAGCAGTCGTTATCAGAATGGCTCCGACTGTTCGATTGTAGTGGGTCTGGCCATGAGCCAGAATAAACTGTGTTGCCGTGAGTACGTCAGCCTGATAATAATAAAGGTATGTAAAGGAAAAAATGACAAATAAGACGACGCACAGCAGACGTATAATACCGTCAGTACTTTTCATTTGTGCCATTTCAGTTCTTCTTTAAAACTACTGCTGAACGTGCAGGAATATACATCTTCAGCCATTCTTTGCGTTCTTCGACATATAGCGGATCGTAGTTTGTGATGTGGGAGACACTATCATCAGCCAAACCGAATCCTCCGAATTCTTTTGCGTCTGTGTTTAATATTACTTCGTATGTACCGGTAGGAACAAGAAACCCGTAGTCTGTGAACGACTTTACTGGATTGAAGTTGAATATGAAGATTAAATCTCCCCTCATAAAGGCCAGAATTTGGTCGCTGTCGTTATGCCATATTTCCTTTACAGGAGTTTTTTGGATATTCTTCTCGTTTTTAAGTACACGGAGCATGGCCTTGTCGAAATCACCGAGGAAATGATAGTCGAGATTCGGGTCGTCGACCAGATGCCATTGTCTGCGGGCGTATTTGCAGCTCCATCCGTTGCCTTCGCGTGGAAAATCAATCCATTCAGGATGGCCGAACTCGTTTCCCATGAAGTTAAGATACCCTCCGTTTATTGTCGATGCCGTTATAAGTCTTATCATCTTATGCAGCGCTATGCCGCGTTCTACATTTGCGTTCTCATCTCCAGTACGGAAATGCCAGTACATGTCGGCATCGATGAGACGGAAGATAATTGTCTTGTCACCGACAAGTGCTTGGTCGTGGCTTTCGCAGTAGCTTATTGTCCTTTCGTCAGAGCGGCGGTTTGTTGTCTCCCATAAGATTGCACTTGGTTTCCAGTCTTCGTCTCTTTTTTCCTTTATTGTCTTAATCCAGAAGTCGGGAATGTTCATAGCCATGCGGTAGTCAAATCCATAACCTCCGTCAGTAAACTTTGCTGCAAGTCCCGGCATACCGCTCACTTCTTCGGCGATGGTGATGGCATTGGGGTTGATTTGATGTATGAGAAGGTTTGCCAATGTCAGATAACAGATAGCGTTGTCATCTTCGTGTCCGTTGAAATAGTCGCCATAATTACAGAATGCTTCTCCCAGCCCATGACTGTAGTAAAGCATCGAAGTCACCCCGTCAAAGCGGAAACCGTCAAAGTGGAATTCTTCCAGCCAGTATTTGCAATTGGATAGCAAGAAATGCACCACCTCGTCTTTGCCATAGTCGAAGCAAAGACTGTCCCAAGCCGGATGTTCGTGCCTTTCACCGGGATAGAAGTATTGGTTCGGGTCGCCGGCAAGATTGCCTAGACCTTCCACTTCATTTTTTACGGCATGGCTGTGTACGATGTCCATTATGACCGCAATGCCACGTTCGTGTGCTTCGTCAATGAGCCGTTTGAGTTGCTCAGGGGTACCGAAACGGCTTGACGGTGCAAAGAAACTGCTTACGTGATAGCCGAACGACCCATAGTAGGGATGTTCTTGAATAGCCATTACCTGAATGCAGTTATAGCCGTCTGCTGCAATACGTGGAAGTACGTTCTCTCGAAATTCATCGTAAGTACCGACTTTCTCGGCATCCTGTGACATGCCGACATGGCATTCGTATATGAGCAGCGGTGAACGGTCTGCGCGGAAACGTTTCTTTTTCCATACGTAAGGTTCGGCGGGCTGCCACACCTGTGCCGAGAATATTTTTGTTTTCTCATCCTGCACTACACGGCGTGTCCATGCAGGAATGCGTTCTCCTTCGCCCCCATTCCAATAGACGTGCATCTTGTACAAGTCACCGTGGGCTATAGCTTTTTCGCTTAGCTTCAGTTCCCATGTGCCATGGTCGTCTATGCGGTGTGCGCGATATCGGTCGGTCTCTTTCCAGTCGTTGAAATCGCCCACAAGATAAATGTCTGTGGCGTTTGGCGCCCACTCTCTGAAAACCCATCCTCGCGACAGCTTGTGTAATCCGTAATACTCGTGCCCGTTGGCAAAGTCTGAGAGTGTCTTCTTGCCTCCGTTCGTAAGCTGTCCCAATTTCCAAAGGGCGTGGTCGTGTCGTCCGCGTATTGCATCTTCGTATGGAGCCAGATATCCGTCGTTGCGAACGATACCGATATGTCGAGAATGTCTCATCTCTGTATTCTCATGTATTTTAGTTGTTTTCTTTGCGGTCATGATTATATGATTTTATGTTTTTACTTATCGTTAAGTGTCAGTCTTCAAATCTGCGTCCGTTTTCGTAGTGTCCTTGCCTGACAATAGCCCCGTTACGGTCTTTTTCTACGAATTTTCCGTCACGACGGTCGTCATTATACGAACCTTCGAACCGTAGTCCGTCTTTGTTTTCTTCGATGGCTGCACCGTTGCGTTTACCGTTTTTGTAAATGCCTTTAAACTTGCTGCCGTCAGCATAGTGTATGATGACTTGGCCTTCGATAGTACCGTCTTTGAAGTCGCCTTCGAATATGTCACCGTTCTTTTTCGACAGCTTGCCGTGCCCGTTTTGTTTGTCACTAAGCCACTGTCCTGTATATGTGTCACCGTTTTCCCAAACGTAAGTTCCTTCGCCGTCCTTGTCGCCGTCCTTGAATTGTCCGGTATACTTGTCGCCGTTCTTATATCTGAATATACCGTTGCCGGTGCGTTCGCCCTGAACATAATCGCCTTCGTAGACATCTCCGTTCTGGAATTTGTATATGCCCTTCCCGTTTTGTATGTCGTTGAGCCATTCTCCTATGTATACATCTCCGTCGGCATAACGGTTGGTTCCGTGTCCTGAACGTTGGTTGTTTAGCCACATTCCGTTATAGGTGGTACCGTCGCCCCAGTCGAAGAAACCTTTTCCGTTTTTCTGGTCGTTGTTCCAACTGCCTTGATAGTAGGCTCCTCCGGCAAATGTGTAACGTCCTTTCCCTTCACGCTTGTCCTTTGCCCAGTCGCCGTCGTATTTGTCACCGTTATAGTAATACATCACACCGTGGCCTTCCTGATAGTCGCGATACCACATTCCGACATATTTGTTGTTATTCTTGAAGTAGTATGTACCATAGCCGTGCTGTTGGTCCTGAAACCATTCGCCTTCATACTTTTCTCCGTCCGAAAAAGAATAGATGCCCTTTCCTTGACGTTTGCCTTTGACATATTCGCCCTCGTATGTGTCGCCGTTCTTGAATACGGTACGTCCTTTGCCTTGCGGACGTCCCGACTGCATCTGTCCTTTGTAAGAGCCTCCGTCGTGGGTGGTACAAGAGCCGAGTGTTATCTTTTGTCCTAATGATGGTATCGGGAGCAAAAGCATCGATATATATAATATGATTTTCTTCACTTTTCGCGTTTTATATTAATGTCAAAAGTAGATATTTTAGCCGATACCACAAAATGTATTTAGTTTTTTTAGGTAAAAACAGCAGTATGGCTGTCGGCAAAACAGGGTTGTACCCTATTTGTAGAATGTGCGACACAGGCTTTAATGAAACACATTGTTTATAGTCCCAATTTGCTTTGCCGGTCAGCTTTTCAGACGTTACATACCGACGTATAGTCTTCCGGAAAACGACTGTCTAAATTGTTAGGACGATTCTTGAATATTCCGAAAACAGAGCTGCCACTACCGCTCATCTGGGCATATACTGCCCCCAGCTCATATAATTTTCCTTTTATCTCTTTAAGACGTGGGTAGGCCTTGAACAGGCTCGACTCGAAATCGTTTGTAAGTCGTCCTTTCCATTCTTCTATCGGACGTTTGGTGACTGTTTCTAAACAGCATTCGTCTGGAATTTTAGGCAGTATGGCCGAGTAGGCTTCTTTGGTAGAGACAGCTATGTCTGGCTTAACAACAGCTATGAAGTAACCTTTCAGTTTATCGTCCATACAATCTATTGGTGATAATTTGTCGCCGATGCCAGTTGCGTAAGCCGGACTGGATGTTATGAAGAAAGCACAGTCGGCTCCCAGACGTGCGGCGTATGTCTCCATTTCTTTGTCTGTCAAACCCAGGCCGGTTTGCATGTTGAGTAGTCTTATCATGTATGCTGCGTCGCTCGATCCACCGCCGAGGCCGGCCTGTGATGGTATTTTTTTGTGAAGATGGATGTGGAGTCGTTTCAGCCTGTAGTGTTCGGACAACATATTGTATGCCTTTACTACAAGATTTGACTGTTCGTCACAATCTATGCAGTTGCCTGTAACTTTGAGGTCGCATCCTGTTTCGGACGGAAAGCGGTTGTCCATTTCGGTTGCTTCTAGCGTGTCATATATTGGAAGAGGGTAGAAGACTGTTTCCAGATTGTGGTATCCGTCTTGGCGTTTGGACACTACGTTCAGACCAAGGTTTATTTTTGCGCAGGGAAAAACTGTCATCTTTTTCGTTTTTTAATGTTGCTGAATATTATAGCAATAAAAGCCAAGAACCATACCTTCTATATAATGACAGGTACATTCTTGGCTTTTTATAATTGTCAAACTCCCTTTATTGATTATTTCGACTTGATTTTCTCTACGTATGCATCGATGACAGCAATTGCTGTGACATTGACGATGTCACGCACCGAGCTTTCGAAGTCGGTAAAGTGTATTGGTTTGTTCAGCCCCATCTGTATCGGGCCGATGATTTCGGCATCGGGTGCGAGGGCTTGAAGAAGTTTGTAGCTTCCGTTGGCACTGCTCATGTTGGGGAACACGAGCGTGTTGACATCGAGTCCTTTCAGACGGGTGAACGGATATTTGTCATCGCGCAGTTCTTTGTTTAGTGCGAAGTTCACCTGCATTTCACCGTCAATTGCCAGGTCTGGGTATTCTTTCTGCATCTCGGCTACAGCATTGTGTACGTCAACCGGACTGCCTGTCTCGTCGGTTCCGAAGTTAGAGTAGCTAATCATCGCAATGTGCGGTTCTTCGTTGAAGAAGCGTACTGTATGGGCTGATAGTTTTGCTATGTCGATTAGGACGTTCTCGTCTGGGTGACGGTTTATCAGAGTGTCGGCGATGTAGTATGTACCCTTCTTGGTGTTGAGTATGTGCATTGTTCCGAATGTCTTGTACTCGGGACGTATACCGATAACCTCTTTGGCCACCTTGATGGTGTTGGAGTATTTCGTGTAAAGTCCGGTAATGAAAGCATCGGCTTCGCCCGTCTCCACCATCATCATTCCGAAGTAGTTGCGTTCGTACATTTTGTCGTATGCCTCTTGGAAAGTGTAGCCCTGTCGTGCGCGTTTCTCTGCCAGATGTTTTGCGAATGTAGCCCTTCGTCCCTGTTCCTGGTCAGCACGCATGTCTATTATCTCTATGCCGGTGAGGTCGAGTTTCAGCCTCTGTGCCAGACGCTTTATGCGGTCTACGTTGCCTAGCAGTATAGGGTGGCACATACCTTCGGTCATGGCCTGTACGGCGGCCTTCATCATTGTTGTGTGCGAACCTTCGGCAAAGACCACACGCTGCGGATGCATACATGCTGTAGCGTGGAGATTGCGTGTGAGCTTGGTTTCCTGACCGAGCAGCTGCATGAGGTCTTGCTTGTATTTGTTCCAGTCGGTGATGGTGTGGCGTGCCACACCGCTTTCTATAGCAGCTCGTGCCACTGCTGCGCTCACTTCCGTGATAAGACGTGGGTCGACGGGTTTGGGTATGAAGTATTTCGGCCCGAAAGTCAGGTCGTTGACATGGTATACTTCGTTTACCACGTCTGGTACTGGCTGTTTGGCAAGGTCGGCTATGGCTTTGACTGCGGCCAGTTTCATTTCTTCGTTTATAGCCTTGGCATGTACGTCGAGGGCTCCGCGGAAGATGTATGGGAAGCCAATGACATTATTTATTTGGTTGGGATAGTCGCTTCGTCCTGTCGACATGAGCACGTCGGGGCGGCTTTCCACAGCGTCTTCATAGCTTATTTCGGGTACTGGGTTTGCCAGAGCAAATACGATCGGGTTCTTTGCCATAGAGCGTACCATGTCCTTGGACAAGACATTTCCCTTTGACAATCCGACAAATACGTCGGCTCCCTTTATGGCTTCTTCGAGATTATGGATATCGTGACGCGAAGTGGCGAAAAGCTTCTTTTGCGGAGTAAGCTTTTCTCGGTCGTCTGTTATCACTCCTTTCGAGTCGAGCATTATGATGTTCTCTTTCTTGGCTCCGAGGGCTACGTAGAGTTTCGTGCAGCTTATGGCAGCCGCTCCGGCACCGTTGACGACAATCTTCACGTCCGCAATGTTCTTTCCTGCCACTTCCAGAGCGTTCTTCAGACCGGCAGCCGAGATTATGGCCGTGCCGTGTTGGTCGTCGTGCATGACAGGTATGTCCAGAGTCTTTTTCAGCCGTTCTTCTATGTAGAAACATTCGGGTGCTTTTATGTCTTCAAGGTTGATGCCTCCGAATGTCGGCGCAATCCTCTCTACTGTTTCACAGAATTTTTCCGGATCTTTCTCGGCTATTTCTATGTCGAATACATCGATTCCGCCATATATCTTGAAGAGCAGCCCTTTTCCTTCCATGACAGGTTTGCCGCTCATTGCACCGATGTCGCCTAATCCTAGCACAGCTGTACCGTTGGATATTACAGCTACGAGGTTTCCCTTGTCTGTGTAGCGGTAGACGCTGTCTGGATTTTTCTGTATCTCCAGACATGGATAGGCCACGCCTGGCGAATAGGCCAGGCTTAGGTCGGTCTGTGTGTGGTACGGTTTGGTTGGCTTGACCTCTATTTTGCCGGGTCGTCCTTGCTCGTGGTATTCGAGAGCACTTTCTTTTGTTATCTTTACCATATTTGTTGTGATGTTGTATTCTTTAAATTCATAATCGCTTTATTTATTCGATTGATGCAAAAGTACAAATTTAAATCGTAACTGATAATTTTGTCGTGTTAAAGAATGTCGTAACTATTCTGACCGTGTTGTTCGTGTCGTTTGCAGCCTGTTCATCCCGTCAGGGAGACGCGTCGATGTGTAATATCTATACTTTGGGTGAAATTTCTTTTTGATATTGGCAGAATGCGTACGTTCATACATTGTTGTTCAATACAGTTTGAAAATTGTTCTATTTGCGAACAAGTCGCCTTGTCCATGTTTTCTGGTACGGTTTTTTAGCACATTGATACTCAACGATTTATGAAGGTATTTGTTTCGCCTTATAAAAAGGTGCTTTTCGTGTTCTGATATGCGGCATATTGGAACGTGAAAAGCGGCATATCAGAGCTTGGAATGGGGCATATCGGAATGTGGAAGAAAAATTGTTCTGTTTGTCGGATTTATCGTCTCACCCAATAAAGTCCGTGGCAAGTGATATCCAAAATATCAACGATACACGATTCGAATTTCATGTATGATGCTTACCTTTCAATACTCCGTTAAAATATTTTGTTATCTGAATCATTAATTTCCAACTAGTTATGTTTATCTGTCCGTAATGTTTACCTCATATAACGCTATTGTAATATCTTTGTTATAAGAAAAAATAACAGACTATTGTTGCCTACTTTAATGATTTTATATTATTTTTGCACTCAAGAAGTAATTAATATTAATAAAAGAGTGACATAATGAAAAAGATTTTGCTTTCTGTTTTGACAGTTCTCGCTGTAGGCACGGCCAAGGCGGACGAGAAAGCGTGGTATCTGCAGACCGACACCAACGCCAAGGTGGCTTTGGAGAAAGTGGACTATCTGCTTGCCGCCGATGACGATGACCATTTCACCGTAGTGGTAAAGACGGGCACACCTATTGCCGGAGTCAAGTCGGTGAGCTTTTCGCAGCAGGCAACAGGCTTAGAGACCGTTGAGGCAGGCAAACCCGGTATCGTACTGCCAACCAAGACATCATCAAGTCTCACGCTCACAGGTCTTGCTTCCGGCACGGCGGTGAGGATATATTCCGTTGACGGACGGCTTGTGAAGGAGGTCACAGCAAGTGACCAGTCGCTTAAAATCAGTGTGTCTGACCTGGCTAATGGCACATATATCCTGAGAACCCAGAACTCCGATGTGAAATTTGTAAAGCAGTAGTATCTTTCTAAAAAAGCAAGACAATATGAGAAAACTTTTACTTACCGCCATATCATCCCTTTTGATGGCATCCACAGCGAGTGCACAGTTTGTCATCACAAGGACAGATGACACAAAGGCCAATGTCAGTGGTAACCTGTACCTTGAGCGCATTGGCGATGTCCCGACCTTCGGCGGTGTCAGCGTAGGCGACGTATCATATATCACGCGCACACAGAACTTGAAACTCACCAAACAGGTGAAAGGAAACTATTTCGAGGGCGTGAAGTCGCAGTCGTCACAAGGAGCCGCCAACTACTACCTCATACTCACCAACGACGAACTGGAGGTGGACGACGACCAGCAGTACATACCCACCACTCCCGGCAGCGTGGTGGTGTCGCTCGACATTTATGCCGCCGACAGCCAGGATGCCGACAATGCCGTTCTGCCAGAGGGCACATACCTGCTTGACGAGACTACAGCCGCAGGTTCCGCCGACATACAGACCACCTTCGTGCGCCAGCTAAGCCCCGTCGGCAAATTAGAGTACAAGACCGTCAAGAGCGGCTCTATCACAGTGGTCAAGACGGTGGATGGCTACAAGATTGACGGCACTTTCGTGTCTGACCAGGGTGAGAGCTTCACCATACACTATGAGGGTGGACTGACATTTGAGAACAGGAGTTCCAGCTCCAAGGACACGCTCATGATTGAAGATGTGGACAACACCGTGTTCAAAGGACTCACTATCACAGCCCACGGAGGCGACGACAAGTACAACCGCTACACTCTGCAGCTATTCGACGGCACCGACAACAACGGCATAATCTCTGACGGCGTGGTGCTCAACGTAGACCTCTTCTCCACCACACCTGCTGGCGAAGATATCATAATAGCCGACGGCACATACAAGGCGTCGCCTGACTATGAGGACATCACGGAGTTCGAACCCATGACTTTCCTTTCCGGCGACTGCTACACCGTGATAGGCTATCCGCTGTATATCGGCACCTATCTGCAGGATATGCGTAAGAGTGCAGAGACGGGCGTGATGCTCTATGGCTATGCAAACAAAGGCACAATCACCATGAAGCGCGACGGCGACAAATACAGTGTCAGGGTAGACATCACCACACGCAACGGTGTGCATGTCACTGGTGAGTACCCCATGGGCGAGGTGAAGCTGATAGACAAGCGTCCGCAGACTGTGGACAACAAGCTGAATGATGACAAGGAGATGGTGTTCTCCAACGACACCTACAGCTATGCCTACTGTACTCAGGGCTACCAGAATGCCAACCAGGGAGAGATGCATGATGACGTGAGGGAGTTCGAACTCGTTATGAACGACCATGTCACCAACGAGTCGTTCATGCTCGACCTTATCCTCCCCGCTGACAAGACCACGCCTGAGGGCACTTACACCATCGCCGATGTGGCAGCCGACAAGTATGCCCCCTACACATGGGTGCCAGGTTACTATGTGGGTTACACTGCAGTGAGAAAGGGCACATGGGCCTACGAGCACTATACGGCAGACTCTACTGAGCCTGACATCGTAGCCCCAGCCACAGAAGGCACTATAAAGATTTCAAAGGTGCAACGTGTGGATGGTGTGGATGATTTGTACACCGTGGAGTATGAGCTAAAGGACGACAGCGACCCCAAGCACACAGTTAAGGCCTACTGGACGGGACGCATAAAAATATACGCCTACTAAAAAGGTGTCTTCAATTAGACTCCTTGCATGAAAAAACGCCGCCGGAATCTTGCGAATCGCACATATCTTTGTTCGCATGATGTCGGCGGCGTTTTCGGATCATCCGATAAAGTCCGTAAGATAAACAATAAAGGCATACGGTGACGAGATTCTCAACTACTTCATCGCAAGATCCATCAATGCTTCTGTGGAATCATTAAACTCCAAGCTGAAGGCTTTCAGAAACCAACTGCGTGGTGTTAAGGTATATACCGTTTTTTCTGTCGTGTATCGTTGATATCTGGATAATACTTGCCACGGACTTTGGCGGGTGGTCAGGTTTTTCAGTTGTAACAGATACAGTTAATTGTTTTCACGACTATGTATGTTGCGCCCGGCGAAAAACTGGAAAACATTTGTGGGTTTTGTGCTTTTTTGCTTACCTTTGCAGCACGAACGAAAACATTATGCAAAAGAACATCACACCAAACACAAACTACAGGTTAGAGCTGCACGACCGCATTCTGCGCACGTCTATGGAAGAGTTTATGCGTAAAGGAATAAAGGCTGTGAGGATGGACGACATAGCCAATCTTCTTTCCATATCCAAACGTACGCTGTATGAGATTTACTCAAACAAGGAGGAACTGCTGCTTGAAGGTGTGAAAATGTACGAAGAAGAGTACGAGGCATATATGTCTAAATTTGCAGCTAATCACGAGCATGACGTGATGGATATAATAATAGAATATTACAACCATCAGATTGAATTTTTCTCAGATATAAATTCAAAATATCTGGAGGAACTGCATCGTTACAGTCACGTCGTAGAATACCTTGAGAAGAGGGGCAAGATGCGCCGTGAAACCAAACGGCTCTTTTTCGAACAAGGTATAAAAGAGGGTTTCTTCCGTAGCGACTTGGACTATGAAATACTTTCGGGCATCATCAATTGTTCGATGGACTATATCTTTGAAGGCCAGCTCTATAAAAAGTATGGCATGACTGTTCTGCTCCACAACGTTGTTCTTCTTTTCATCCGTGGAGTATGCACGATGAAAGGCATAGCCAAGCTTGACGCTTTTCTCGAAAAATGAAAGCGCGTCACAGTCTTGTGACGCTTTTCACTCCTCTTACTGTACGTATCTTCTTTAGCAACGAATTGAGCCGCGACGTGTCGTCTACAGTCACAACAAGATTGCCGCTGAACAAGCCGTCGTAGCTGTCGATGTTGATAGACCTCATTTCGATACGTTCCTCTTTGGATATTACGCTTGTGATGTTGTTGACTATGCCGATGTCGTCGTTGCCGACAACGCGGATCGTGATGTTGTATTGTGACGAGCCTTTGCCGCTCCACCGTGCCTTCACTATGCGGTAGCCGAAACGTTTGCGCATCTCGGGCGCGTTCGGACAGTTCTGGCAGTGTATTTTTATTCCGCCGTTGACGGTGACGAATCCGAATATCGGGTCTCCGTAGATAGGATGGCAGCACTTGGCGAGCGAATAGTCTACGCCCTTCAAGTTTTTGTCAATCACGAGCGTGTCGTCGTTCCTGCTCTTAAGTTCTTCTTCGGCATTGTTCTCATAACTGTATTCTTCGGCCGAGCGTGCTGCTTGTGGGGCATTGGCGTTTATGTCGTGGTTGCGTACTTCGATATATTTCTCGATTACGTCGTTGATGTCCAGTTTTTCTTCGGAAAGCTGACGGTAGAAGTCGGAAGCTTCCTTGAATCCTAGTTTCTTTATCAGGTGCGACATAGTGCTTTCGTCCTGCTCTATCTTGCGGTTCTTGAATTTGCGGGCCAGCATTTCCTTGGCCAGCAGTCCGTCCTTTATCTTGGTCTCCTTCAGGGCCATGCGTATCTTGGCCTTGGCGCGCGACGTGCGTACAATGTTCACCCAGTCTTGTTTGGGCTTCTGGCTATTCTGGGTTATTATCTCTACGGTATCTCCCGAGTGAAGCACTTCTCTTATAGAAACGTTTTTGCCGTTGATTTTTCCGCCGACACACTTGTTGCCTATGCCCGAATGGATGTGGTAGGCAAAGTCGAGTACGGTCGCACCTTTCGGAAACTTGAACAGGTCGCCCTTAGGGGTGAATACAAACACTTCGTCTTCGTATAGGTCCATCTTGAACTGGTCCATCAGCTGCATGTCGTCGTTAGTCTCCAGTGCACTGCGGATGTTGTTGAGCCATTCGTCCAGTCCCGACTCGCCCTTTATGCCTTTGTAACGCCAGTGGGCGGCCAGTCCGCGCTCGGCTATCTCGTCCATCCGTTCGGTACGTATCTGTACTTCTACCCATTTGTTCTCTGGACCGAGCACGGTTATGTGCAGACTCTCGTATCCGTTCGATTTGGGTACGGAGAGCCAGTCGCGAAGCCGCTTGGGGTTGGGCTGATACATGTCAGTTATCATCGAATAGGTCTGCCAGCAGAGCATTTTCTCTTTGTCTATGGGCGAATCGATGATGATGCGTATGGCGAAAAGGTCGTAGATGTGGTCGAACCCGCATTTCTGTTTCTTCATCTTTTGCCAGATGGAGTGTATGCTTTTGGTTCGACCCTTGACGTGGCACTTTATGCCCATCTCGTCAAGTCGTTGCTTTATAGGCGTGATGAATCTTTCTATGTAGGCGTCACGCGAACGTTTAGTGGCGTTGAGCTTCTCCTTTATCATGTAATAGGCATCGTGCTCCAGATATTTCAGACTGAGGTCTTCGAGTTCGCTCTTCAGTTTGTACAGTCCGAGCTTGTGGGCCAATGGTGCATAAAGGTAGCTGGCCTCTTCGGCTACTTCGCGCCGTGCTTCTTCGTTGTCGGCATCGCGTATCTGTCGCATCAGATTTACCCGGTCGGCAATCATTATCAGTATCACGCGCATGTCTTCGGCAAATGACAGGAGCAGATTGCGGAAGTTCTCGCTCTCGATAACGGGGTTTTTCGTATATAGCTGATGGATTCGTTTGAGTCCTTCGATTATGTGGGCGATGCCCGGTCCGAAATTCTTTTCTATTTCTTCTATCGGGTGATGGCCTGCAGTCACGCCGTTGTAGAGCAGGATGGACAGCACACATTCGCGCTTCATCCCTATTTCTTCCAGCTCCAGCTCGGCTGTCTGGAAGCTCAGAAGCAACGGATTCAGCCCGAAAGCGTCTCGGTGTATCTCGCCGTTCCGGATAGCAGCTTTGATATATTCTTTGAGCATAGTCTCGTCGCCGGGTTTCAACGAGTCGGCGACAGCGGCTTTAAGGCGGCGTGCGGAACCTATTATTTCGCGTTTCTCCTCATCAGTGAATATCATTTTTTCTTCCATAACATTAACGGCTTTTGGTGGATTTGGAGCTTATTTCTCATCTTACCACTTCTATTTTATCGCAAAGGTACAAAAAATACCGTCAATGTTTCCTTCTTAGGAAAAAAGTCTCTACTTTTGTGGAAAAATTGAATCTGAAGTTACAAATAAAGTGAATATTTATCATGTTGGATGAAAGAGATTTGAAACAGATTGCTTCTCGTGGAATTTCGGAGAAGCAGGTCGAACGTCAGCTTGAAGAGATAAAGAGCGGTTTTCCCTTCTTGCGTATAGAGGCTGCTGCGGCAGCTGGAAAGGGTGTGAACGTAGTAGGAGAGGCCGATGAAAAGAAGTACGCCGAATGTTGGAAGAAATATGGCGACGAAGGTCACAAGGTTGTCAAGTTTGTACCGGCCAGCGGAGCCGCCAGTCGCATGTTCAAGAACATGTTTGCGTTCCTCAACGCGGACTACGACGCACCCCAGACCGACTTTGAAAAAGAGTTTTTCGCAAACGTTCACCGTTTCGCCTTCTACGATGCACTGTCGGCAAAATGTCAGGAGAATGAGGGCAAGGATGTCGACGCTCTTGTTGCCGAGAAAAACTATAAGGCTGTTGTAGCAAATCTTCTCGAAGCCAAAGGGCTGAACTATGGACAGCTGCCGAAGGGACTTCTGCTCTTCCACCGTTATGAGGACGGAGCACGCACACCTATGGAAGAACATCTTGCCGAAGCGGCTCTTTACGCTTCTTCGCACGGCGAAGCCAACATCCACTTCACGGTATCCCACGACCACTTGCAGCTCTTCCGTGAGAAAGTGGCAGAAAAGGGTGCATACTTCGAGAAACGTTACGGCGTACATTACAATATCAGCTTCTCTGAGCAGAAACCGAACACTGACACTATAGCTGCGAATCCGGACAACACGCCGTTCAGAAATGAGGATGGCTCTCTGCTGTTCCGTCCGGGAGGTCACGGCGCACTGATAGAAAATCTGAACGAAATCGATGCTGATGTCATCTTCATCAAGAACATAGACAATGTGGTGCCCGACCGTCTTAAAGCTCCGACTGTAGACTACAAAAAACTGATTGCCGGCGTATTGGTATCTTTGCAGAAGCGGGCGTTCGACTATCTGCGTCTCCTCGACACTGGCAGCTATACTCACGACCAGCTTGAAGAAATGATACGCTTCGTGCAGCGCGACCTCTGTTGCCGTCGTTCTGATATCAAAAAACTCGAAGATGCCGACCTCGTGATATACCTGCGCCGTAAGCTCAATCGACCGATGCGCGTGTGCGGAGTGGTGCGCAATGTAGGCGAACCTGGTGGTGGTCCGTTCCTTTGTTATAATCAGGACGGAACCGTAAGTCCGCAGATATTGGAGTCGAGTCAGATCGACAAAGAAAATGCTGAATATGTACGTATGTTCAAGGAGGGTACCTACTTTAACCCTGTCGACCTCGTCTGTGCTACAAAGAACTATAAGGGCGAGCGTTTCAATCTGCCCGACTATGTCGACCGTACTACAGGCTTCATCAGCTCGAAGAGTAAGAACGGTCGTCCGTTGAAGGCTCTCGAACTGCCCGGTCTGTGGAACGGGGCAATGAGCGACTGGAACACAGTGTTTGTAGAAGTGCCGATCGAGACATTCAATCCCGTCAAGACGGTTAACGACCTGCTCCGCGACCAGCATCAAGGATAAAGGATGTTGTGCCAGATTTGCTGTATTACACATCGATACAAAGTCAAGCAATCACAATAAAGAAACGCGAGCTTCCTTGTCTTGAATGACTTTGTTTAAGGTAGGTTCTATTAATTCGTAATTACGAATTAATAGAACCTACCAAAAGCTATTCCGAACGCTGTTTCTTATTTGCAAAGCATATTAGACGGCTTCTTCACATCAATCCGGTATTTGCAGAACGAGATTGGCAAGTCTTGCGATTCAAGGAATTAGGGTGTTTTACATAAATGTTTCAGTTTCTCTGATTTTATTTGTATTTTTGCCCATGTCATTGCATGATTTTCCCCTCTTTGTGTTTGCGACACTAAGATAAGTGAGAAATCTGCCGTGGCATAATATTATGCCGACAAGTTGCGAAAATAAAGTCTGAAGAAAAAGTTATGATAATAGAACCAATTGCGCGATTCCGTTCGCCGTTTTCGTCTAAATTCGGAATTCCAAAACAGAGTGGAATGGTGAAATGTCTGGAAGGAACGATAGTTTTTGAACCTAAATACCGCAATCCTGACATGATTCGAGGCCTGGACGGCTTCGATTACATCTGGATGATATGGGAGTTCTCGACCAACAAGCATGAAGCTTCGAGTCCGGTGGTGCGTCCTCCGGTGCTTGGAGGAAATGAGAAGGTCGGTGTGTTTGCGACGCGTTCTCCCTTCCGTCCGAATCGTCTTGGTCTTTCTTCTGTACGGATTGCGAGGATAAGGACATATGCTGATAAAGGGACGGTCATAGATGTCATTGGAGCCGACCTTATGGACGGAACGCCAATATACGACATAAAACCCTACGTTTGTTATGCCGACTGTCACGAGGGTGTGCGTTGCGGATTCGTGGACAGCCGACGGTCTGCGAAACTGGAAGTGAGGTTCGCGCCGGATGTCAGACAAGCTCTTACAGAAGATGAAGTTACCACACTAGTAGAAATATTAAGTCTCGATCCTCGTCCACGTTATCATCACAATCCTGAAAAAACGTACGGAATGCCCTTTAGCGGGTATGATGTCCATTTCCGTGTTGATGGAGATGTGCTTACTGTGGTAAGTCTGTCTTGAAATATCTCATTGCAGATGTGTTTTGTAAAGTCCTTAAATTAGCAGATAAATAATTCTAATTAAAAGCAAGTCATTGGACAACAAA
>CALBJK010000224.1 GCA_937892695.1 uncultured Prevotella sp. | reverse complement strand
TATTTATTTACAAGCGGTTGGAGTAATTGTTAAAGGATTTTCGTGGACAGTAGTGTTTCCAATTAGTTGCATCTGCTTTAATCAGTATCGTTACATTCTGATTTTATGTGTGCTGAAATGCCACTACGAAAAATTTAACGGAGTATTGCATATTACGAATGGAGATGTTATTCCTCATCTTCGTCTTTATGCTCTGCTATCAGTGTCTGCTGCAAGTCATTAGGCACAAGTTCGTAACTTGCAAACTTAGTCGTAAATGATGCTCTGCCACCAGTAAGACTGCTTAGAGATATGCAGTAGTTGCCCAACTCTTTAAGAGGTATCTTAGCTTGAAGTTTTTGGTATCCGGCCTCTGTGTCCATACCCATAATGAGGGCGCGACGTCCTTGAAGGTCGCTCATTACATCACCCATGTAATCTGAAGGAACATATACTTCCAAGTCATAAATGGGTTCGAGAATCTTTGGCCCGGCCTCACGGAAAGCCATTGAGAAGGCGTGACGTGCAGCAAGCATGAAAGAGAGTTCGTTGGAGTCTACAGGATGCATCTTGCCGTCGTAGACGACAACCCTTACGTCGCGGGCATAACTACCCGTCAACGGACCATGTTCCATTCGTTCCATTATTCCTTTTAGGATAGCCGGCATGAAACGTGCATCAATCGCGCCACCGACAACCGAATTGATGAACACGAGTTTTCCACCCCATTCGAGGTCAATATCTTCACGGCTTTTGATGTTGACCTTGAACTCCTGATTACCGAATTTGTAAGAAACAGGATCTGGCATCCCTTCTGCGTAAGGCTCGACAATAAGATGCACCTCACCGAACTGACCAGCTCCCCCCGACTGCTTTTTATGGCGATAATCTGCACGAGCCATCTTTGTGATTGTTTCACGATATGGTATGCGAGGAGCTTCATATTTTACAGGAATCTTCTCGTTGTTTTCCAGTCTCCACTTCAATGTGCGCAAATGGAATTCGCCCTGTCCTCTTACAATAGTCTGTCGGAGTTCCTTACTCTGTTCTACAATCCATGTCGGGTCTTCCTGACGCATCTTCAGCAGAGCAGACATTAGTTTCTCTGTATCAGCAGAGTTGACAGCTTTAATGGCGCGTGAATATTTAGGATTGGGATATTTGATGAAATCGAAACGATATTCGCAATCTTTATCATCAAGAGTATTACCAGTCTTTACGTCTTTCAGTTTTACGGTACACCCGATGTCACCGGCTTCGAGTTTGTCGACTGGTATGCGGTTGGCTCCGGCACATGCATAAATCTGTCCTATGCGCTCGCGAGAGCCTCTGTCGGCATTTGTCAAATCGTCACCCGGCTTTATAGAGCCACTCATCACTTTGAAATAGCTTACCTCACCGATATGCGGTTCCATTCCGGTCTTGAAGAAATAGACTGATTCGGGACCATTGACATCGGGAGTTATTGCCTCGCCGCGCGTGTCGTGTACCTTCGGCATGTCGCTGACAAAAGGAACTACATTACCTAGAAATTCCATCAGACGGCGAACGCCCATATCCTTGCCTGCGCATACGCAGAAGACAGGGAAGATAGAACGTGTAACAAGTCCTTTACGGATACCTTCGCGCATTTCGTCTTCAGTAAGTGTCTCTTCTTCGAAGAATTTCTCCATCAGCCCCTCGTCGTTCTCGGCAGCTGCTTCGACAAGAGCTTTGTGCAGCTCCATAGCCTTGTCTTTTTCTTCTTCGGGTATGTCCTCAATGACAGGCATCCCCCCTTCTGCTGGCCATGAATATTTCTTCATAAGAAGAACATCAATAAGGGCATCGAAACCCTCACCCGTCTTTATGGGATATTGTATTTGAATGCATTTTGAACCGTAAATCAATTTCATCGAGGATATAACGTTGTCAAAATCACACTTGTCGGAGTCGAGCTGGTTGATCAGGAAGATGACCGGTTTGCCAAGCTTTTCCGTATAGCGGAAATGGTTTTGCGTTCCTACTTCAGGACCGTACTGGCCGTTGATTAATATTACGGCCTGGTCTGTAACGTTAAGAGCAGTTATGGCTCCACCTATAAAATCGTCGGATCCGGGACAATCTATGATGTTCAGCTTCTTGTTGTTCCATTCAACATGGAAAACTGTAGGGAAAACAGAGTAACCATACTCTTGCTCAACAGGGAAGTAGTCACTGACCGTGTTTTTCGCTTCCACCGTACCACGACGCTTGATTATTCCACTTCCAAAAAGCATAGACTCGGCAAGGGTGGTCTTGCCCGATCCCGCACTGCCAAGCAACGCGATGTTTTTGATTTCGTTTGTTTCGTATACTCTCATATCGAAAGATTTAAGTTTGTATTGAACGTTTTTTTACTGTTTAGGTCTGTCCTAATTTCGGCTACTAAGTTAGATAATTTAATAAAGATGACGAAGAAAATCTACACAAAATACTTATAATTTAAAACATATTAGTACTTTTGCACAAATTTCTCACCTATGGCAGGACTTTACGTACATATTCCATTCTGCGCATCGCGCTGCATCTATTGCGATTTTTACAGCACGACGTTATCAAACTTGCGTCATGATTACATTAATGCACTTTGCCGTGAAATGGATTTAAGGAAAAATTATTTCACAGTGCCTATTGGCATTTTTCCTCAGGTAATAAAGACCATATATGTAGGTGGAGGAACACCTTCGCAACTGACAGAAAAAGAGTTTAATTCTTTGTTCTGTCATATAAGAAAGACTTTTGGAGATTCGGCAGAAGAAATAACCGTTGAAGTCAACCCCGACGACGTTACGGACGGTTTGGTTTCCACATTGGTAGAAAATGGTGTCAATAGGGTAAGCATGGGTGCACAAACGTTTGATGATTCCAGATTGAGGTTTCTTCACAGACGTCATTGTGCAATGCAAGTTGACAAAGCCATTTACAAACTAAGAAATGCCGGAATAACAAACATAAGTATTGACCTGATGTTTGGTTTTCCTAACGAGAGCGTAGATAGTTGGGAACAGGACATTGACCATGCTGTTGACCTGTCTCCTAATCACATTTCGGGCTACAGTCTCATGTATGAAGAAGGTACGGCTTTATGGAAAATGAAAGAGCGCGGAATGGTGAAAGCAATAGATGACGATACTAGTCTCAAAATGTATGAAATACTTATCGACAAACTTTGTCAGGTCGGTTACGAGCACTACGAGATAAGTAACTTTACAAAACCAGGCTTCCGCTCCATCCATAACAGCAGCTATTGGAATGACACTCCTTATATAGGTCTTGGAGCTGCTGCACATTCTTATAATAGAAAGTCACGGCAGTGGAATGTTGCTGATGTCAGAAAATACATAAGATCGATAGGTGAAGGAAAGATACCGGCGACAATCGAGCGGATTGACGAACGTACACATTATAACGACTTGGTTACGACAGAGCTACGTACATCAGAAGGTATATGTCTCGACTCATTGCAAAAGAAATTTCGTGAATTCCTTATGGAAAATTCTCTACAGTACATAAACGAAGGATTAATGGAAACCAATGGTTCTTACCTAAAAATCACACGTAAAGGACTGTACATCAGCGATGCGATAATGAGTGATATGGTAATGGTTTGACAAAACACTTACAAGCTGGTCAAACGACATCTTTAATATATAAACGATGAACTACAGTGAATTTGAAAAATATTGGAAAGAGCACAAATTTGAGATTCTGAATGCTGACGACGAATACAATAAAGCCAAGGAAAGCTTTAAAATGAAGTCAGGGTCAGACTGGCTCCTGTTCGCAATACCTGTTGTTGCAGGACTTGTATTCATGCAATACGTAAGATTAGAAAACGAAATATTAAATTGGATTGCAAGTGCCTGTGTCATAATTTTGTGTTTTATTGTTTGTGTATTGGTGAAAAGTATAACGAGCGGTAACGTTTCTCTTGACGACATAGAAACGAGAATAAAGAAACGTATCAAGCAAACAATGTGTGACAACGCCGACAATGATCTTAACAATCATTAACTACCGTTTGTATAAACCTCGCGACTTTGAATATTAACTTTGCACTAAATAGTTAGATGTGTAAAATAAGAATGGCTCTGCCATATAAAGTACAAACAAATAAACTGCAGACCCCCAGGCTGAAAACTCATCTTGGTATATCACGCAGGATTCCTTAGGTACAGTATATATGGAAATAAAGAAATCTGAATTTGTATTATCTGCTCCAACAGTGAGCATGTGTCCTAAAGATATAAAACCCGAATACGCATTTATCGGACGTTCGAATGTAGGAAAGTCGAGTCTGATAAACATGTTGTGTAACCATAAGGGATTAGCAAAGACTTCATCAACTCCGGGTAAGACACTTCTAATCAACCATTTCATTATTAATAACGAATGGTACATTGTTGATCTGCCTGGCTATGGATTTGCCAAAAGATCAAAAACTGTGCAGAAGAAATTGGAGCAGATGATAACATCCTACATTCTGCAACGCAATCAACTGGTCAACACTTTTGTCCTTATTGATATAAGGCATGACCCGATGAAGATAGACTTGGACTTCATAAACTGGCTCGGACAGAGCAACATTCCATTTTCTGTCGTGTTTACAAAGGCCGACAAACTCGGACCGGTAAGGGCAAAACAGAATGCCGAATCATGGATGAACGCCCTGAAAGAAGAATGGGAAGAGCTTCCGCCGTATTTCATTACAAGTGCAGAGAAAAAAAATGGCCGCGACGAGATTCTTGATTATATCGAAGAAATAAACAAATCGCTCAACCGGGAGAAATAAGAACATCAAACATGACACCATACATAGATGTCCAGAACCTTACAAAATCGTTCGGGGTTCATACATTATTTAGTAATATTTCATTTTCTGTTTCCGAAGGTCAGCATGTAGGATTGATTGCCAAGAACGGTACTGGCAAATCAACTTTGCTGTCTATAATTTCGGGAAAAGAGGGATGTGATTCGGGAAGCATTGTATTCAAAAAAGATTTGAAGACTGGTATTCTAGAACAGTTGCCGCTATTTGACCCAGAGGAGACTGTGCTCGATGCCTGTTTTAATCATCATGGCGAACCGGACAAGGTCCTGAAGGCTAAGCAAATACTCACACAGTTGAGAATAAGCAATCTCAACCAGAAAATGGGCGAGCTGAGCGGAGGACAGCAGAAGCGTGTAGCATTGGCAAATGTCCTCATAACAGAACCAGACCTGCTTATTCTTGACGAGCCGACCAACCACCTTGACCTGGAAATGATAGAATGGCTGGAGGGCTATTTGTCACGAGGTAACAAGACAATATTGATGGTAACGCACGACAGATATTTTCTTGACAAAGTGTGCAACGTGATATTGGAACTCGACAACAAAACTATTTACACATATCGCGGCAATTACCAATATTACATCGAGAAGCGACAGGAACGTATAGACAATACGAAGGTCGAAATAGAGAAAGCCAACAATCTTTATAGGAAAGAACTCGATTGGATGCGGCGTATGCCCCAAGCCCGTGGTCATAAGGCAAGATATCGTGAGGACGCTTTCTATGAACTGGAAGGTAAGGCCAAACAGCGCATAGAGGAACGTCAGATGAGATTGAAATCGAAAAACGTATACATCGGTTCAAAGATTTTTGAATGTCAGTACGTTTCCAAAGCTTTTGGAGACAAAGTTATACTTAAAGACTTCTACTATAACTTCAACCGTTTCGAGAAAATGGGGATTGTCGGAGTTAACGGTAGCGGAAAGTCAACATTCATCAAACTGTTGCTTGGCATAGTAAAACCAGACAGCGGTAAGTTTGATATTGGTGATACAGTTAAGTTCGGTTACTTTTCGCAGGAAGGGCTGAAGTTTGACGAACAACATAAGGTGATTGACGTGATTACCGACATTGCCGATTACATCGACTATGGCGGTGGCAGACATATAACAGCCTCACAGCTCTTGCAACAATTCCTGTTCACTCCAGAGCAGCAGCACGACTATGTTTACAAACTGAGCGGAGGAGAACGAAGGAAGCTGTATTTATGTACGATACTTATGAAGAACCCGAACTTCTTGGTGCTTGACGAGCCGACAAACGATCTCGACATACAGACTTCTCAAGTGTTGGAAGAATTTCTCAAAGATTTTCCCGGCTGTGTAATAATTGTCAGCCATGACAGATACTTCATGGATAAGATAGTTGATCATCTGCTAGTTTTCAAAGGGAATGGAGTCGTCAAGGATTTTCCTGGCAACTACACTCAATATAGAGAATGGCAATTGCTCAAATCGAAAGAAGATTCTGAGCTGAATTCTAACGATACAGCCGGTAAAAAAGAGAAAAAGCCCCACAATAATTCCTGTAGTACAAAGCGCAAGAAAACTTACAAAGAAAAGCTCGAATTTGAACAATTAAGTAAGGACATCGAGAATCTTGAAGTCGAGCAGAAACATATAGAAGAGCAGCTGTGCAGCGGCAATCTATCTGTAGAAGAACTTACGGAGAAAAGCAAGCGTCTTCCAGAACTGAAAGACGAACTTGACGAAAAGAGCATGAGATGGCTCGAACTTTCAGAGATAGAATGAAACGTCCTTAGGCATTGTCACAAAGTACACTGTATGGTACAGAATGGCAGCCAGAATGTAAATAACAAATACAGATGACCACTTGCCGATTCCGAACGTGAGCGAAGCGAATACGTCGCGTGAGCTGACGAGATGGCCTGATGCCAATCCGTAAGTTATGGAAATCAAACATAGGACCAACGTAACTACAGATAACAATCCGTCGGACAGGCAACCGGGGAACAAATTACCGGAAACATTAAGAAATATAGAATGTGGCAAGAAAATCATAAGTGAGATTATCGCAACCACAATGATACATTCGCCATATACTATCTTTAATGCCATGCGCTCTCGATAGTTACTCTGCTTCTTCCTTAAAACGTAAGACAGTCCACTGTATTGTAAGCATCCTACAGCAATTGTTCCGAAAAACAACCACATCATGTAAACTGCTGCTACACTCTTCGAGAAGCTTCCGACCATCCACCTGATGCCCTCACCGCTCAGAACCGAACGTAAGGGAAGATTTGGAAATGCTGCAGTCAGAATCCACGACAGTATAACCACGGCGACCTGACACACGACAAGGCATATTGCTATCGTTGAAAAGACATGCGACTTGTTCATCATGCTTCATCCGGTGAAAGGTTGTCGATGTCAAGGATGCGCAACTCTATAGCACGAACAACAAGACGTGTCGCGTTTACGCTGATGCCATTGTTACCGTTGGGAAACAGACGCTGTACCAGTTCGTTCTGACGTTTTTCCAAGCTTTTCACGCCGAAGGGCATTCCTCTCAATGAGGCAATTTGTTCTTTGGTATAGCCCAATGCCAGATGGCGCAAGAATCGCTCGTCATACTCGTCTATCTCATATTTTACAATCGATTCCTGTCTCGAAATTAAGTTCTTGACGCTATCTTTGAAACGTTCGACAATCTTATTGAGTATTGGCTGATTGAAAACCATACGTTTCCCACTCATAACATTTGCCACCTCACTGCGTGTAAGCAAATCTCCGCTCTTCAAGATAATGCCGTCGCACCCGGCGTCGAGTGCATCAACCCATAACTTCTCATTAAGTATTTCTCCGGTAAATATCAGAACATTTACATCGGGATGGCTTTCTTTCACTTGTCTGCAAATCTCTACACCAACCATTGTTGATCCACCCAGCCCTAAATCAAGCAGTACCAAATCAGGGACATTAGTTTTTATTAGTTCCCAAAACTGCGACTCATCTTCAGCCGTTCCAATGATTTCAGCTTCAGGTATATCGTTACGAAGTATTCCCTCAGTGCCTTTAAGTTCGAGGGGAACATCTTCTACAATGATGACTTTAAATTTTTCCATATTTGTTTTATCAATATAATTTTAATTATCACATTATTGTTGTATTTATCATAGTAGGCTCTGATGCCGCATCTTCTTGCGTTTGTTATCTCTGCGATATCACGTAGGATTTGTTTGCAGAGGAGGAAACGTACATCAGAAGTCAATGGCGTAAACAACATGGCACATTTTGGTTCTGACAGCTGCAATGCGTTCATTCTGACTTTTATTTCTGTATATCTGCCGTCTTCTTCGTTTGTGTTAACCATGTCTATGTTTCCACCGTTGATTTGCCTCAATACTTCCCAAAGGTACTTAATTATATCCAAATCGACAAAATTGTTATTGTCAATTTGTCTCATTGATTGTGCGCTCAAGATAGTGTACAGATTCTTATAATAGTCTACAAGTTCATTTATTTGGCCGACGTTACGTTCCGGACTGTCTACAAGTTGCTTTATGCGTGAAGGATAATAAATTGTTTCGTGCTTCAATGCAGAAAGACAATTGTCAAGAATGTTGTTGCGCACGTACACTTTATCGTTCTCCATTTCGATACGTTTCAGGTTCTCTTTTGCTTGCTCTGTGCTGACAGACCTCGCCTTTTCAATATTGAGGCACTTGGATAGAGTATCTTTTATCTGACAGACGACTTCATCCAATGACCTCAGTTTTGAAGATTCCAATCTTTTCTTGTCTGTTTCGTTCCAAATCTTGCTAACTTTGTCCAGTTTATATGAAATAGTTCCAGTATTCAGTAATACACCGTTTATTTGTCCGATTTTGTCAATGCAGAAATTATAATAAATACGATAACGGTAATAAAGGAAATAGTATGCAGGAAAGATTGAAACCAAGAGACAGATCAGCATTATTACGGCAATATTCTTGTCGCTTTCCGATTTTTCCATAACCCTTACGTATTCAGGAAGAGTGTTATCCGCGCTACATTCTCTGAACAGCTTGGTATAAATGTTATTATTATAGTTATAGAGTTTCCAATCGTGCAATGACAAAGCTGCTATTGCTGTTTCGTTCCTTACATCCAGTATTACGCTGTAATCAGTCTTTACTTTCTTTACGAACCATGATATTTCGGCTGGTTGTCTGCCGTCATTAGAGTACAACTTAAGAAAATCCTTGCCTCCGGGTCTTAAAATGGAATAATGTCTGTTCAAATAGCTAAAGCAACTATCTGCATATACCAATGTTTTGGCGTAAGTTCCATTGATATTCGAAAAGTAAGCACTATCAGCATAGCTTCCTGCTTTTGTTAAAAGACTGCTTTTCTGTGTTCTACCTAGACACAGGCTGGGAACAAATACTAAGAACGTCGTCAATAACCGTACAAGTCCGACAGGAAGGCGAAAATAGAACCGACTGCCCTTCCCCATCTCACTGTTTACACCGATACGGCATACGCTGAACAACGAACTGACCTTGCGATATTTCTCAATTATGCCTTTACAGTTCATCAGTCCGAAACCGTGCGATTTGGAAATACCGTTCTGTCTGCCAGACTGTTCATCGACAATCGGCTGTACTTTGTGATTGAATATCCCTTTAAGCGAATGTTCGGTTATGCCTACTCCCGTGTCGCTCACGGATATTTCGACATATCCATCTTCATGCTTACTTTCAACAGTCACACATCCGCCTGTGTCTGTATATTTTCTTGCATTGTCCACAATTGTATTAATCATGAATAGCGTCAGTGTACGGTCTGCTTTTACCACCTCAGAAGTAGGTTTTACTACAAGTGTCACGCCTTTTGTGCCAAATTCCAACCTCCCGCTTTCTATTATGTCAAAGAGTTCCTGCAGTTTAAAACTCTCGATGTGCAGACTTAACTGTCCTTGTCTCATCTGAATCCATCGGGTCAGTACGTCGTTGTATTCGTTTATTTTGTCCGTCAGTTCGGCGACATATTCGTAACGTTCTCTTTGAGTCTTTTCGTCTTCGTTACCTTTCTTTATACGGGCTACTTCGTTACTTATCCTGTTAATGAGCGGAATTACATCGTTGGCCAACGCGACTTTTGACTTCAGTTCTATGTTACGCACCTTGTTGGCATATAGTTTTCTTTTCGATATCTCAGTCTGTTCAATTATTTCGTCATACTCCTCGGATCTCTTTTCCATATCAGCATTGTTAGCCTTTTCCCATTCGGTTAATGGTTGAAGTATCTTGTTTACAGAAACGATGTTTCTGCGTCGCCGCGTATAATCGAAAGCAAACAACAAGAAGACCACAACAACAATCATTACGACCACAGCAACAATCATCAGATTGAGCTGCATTGACGATGTACTGAGCTGTTCGGCTCTGGCTTCTAACTGTCTGTCCTGTCTGGTCTTCTCCTGCATATCGAGATAGATGTTGCGGTTGTAATCGCTCTTGGGCTTATCGTTTATTGCCGAATAAGCCAATGACAATTGTTCTCTGATCGATGCCACCAAGTCTGGTGCGTTGTTTATTGCCTTGTTAGATGTCAGTGCTTCGTTAAGACAGATTATTGCAGAGTTATAGTCTTTAACATTCCAATAGCATTCGGCCAATGTGCGATATGCTCCTGCAATCTGATAGACATCACCATAATTTTTGAACAAGTTTAAAGAACGTTGGGCCAGATTTCCTGCCAAAAGTCTAAGTGGCATTTTGTCAGAGTTGACAAAATCGACCTCTTGAGGCAAGGCACGATATATGACAGAAGCCTCCGCCGAATCCTGAAGATGTTCACTCATGGCCTGAAGCGAATTGGCTTCCCAGTACAAGTAGCCGTTCTGTCGTGACATCAAGTAACATCTTATCAGACATTCGAATTCTGTTATTGCAATGCCCTCTTTGCTTCCCTTTGCGATGACTCCCCCAGAACCTACATTATAATAGTAATCCAGCAGTTGAGGCATATCCTTTACTATGTCTCCTTCTGGCGAAATGCCTGAAATAGCTTTTACCGAAAGCTCGCTTAGACCGACATAATAGAAATAGGTCGAAGCGACAATGCTGAATTCGCTTTCAGCATAGACAAGACGCTTACGTTGCCGTTCATCCAGAGTAGGTTTCTCTTCGATAATCCTGTTCAGACGTGTGATTGCACGTTGACGGTAGATGTAGAAATACTTATTGTCCGACTGCCTTTGGCATAAGCGCATCAACTGGACGTCTGCCACGAGAAGCTCAATCTGGTTATCGGTGATGCCCTGTATGTTCTTGAGAAGTTCGTGCGCTTTGTCATACTTCATCTTGGCGATATAGACAAACGCCATATTATTAAGAGCTTCAGCTTTACCGGCTTTGTAGCTGTCTTTATCAGATAGTGATAATGCTCTCTCTGCATAGTACATTGTACTGTC
>CALBJK010000223.1 GCA_937892695.1 uncultured Prevotella sp. | reverse complement strand
ATTCTTCAGCCCTATTGACTTGGCGACCTCTTCTACTACACGTATTTTTTTTGCAGTGCGGTCTATAAGTTTGAAGTTGCATTTTGGAAACATTATAGCAAGCGGTATTCCGGGAAAACCGCCTCCAGTACCGAAGTCCAGAATATCTGTGTCATCAGTGAAGTGCAGCTCCTTGGCCACAGCCAACGAATGAAGTATGTGATGCTCATAAAGATTTGCAATATCCTTACGAGATATCACATTGATTTTCGTGTTCCATTCACTATAGAGCGGACCGATAGCAGCAAATTGTTCGCGTTGCTCACAGTTCAGTCCAGGAAAGTATTTTAATATTTCTTCCATTATTTTCCGATTCAATGTTGATACTATACATTGGTAAACATTGACTTAAATTTCAGAATTGTCAGCGGGCAAAATATAAGAAAAAATAAAGATTCTACGCATATTTGCCAAAGAAACAATATAGAGATTTCAAGATTTAAGCAACTTCCCAAGGTCGTCGTTGTCTATATCCACTCTTATTTCACCAATTTCGTGAGGTGCGATTTCGTCTTCACAATAGATGAATGTCAGCTTGTCCTTACCTATAATGAAATTGTCAGGAATATATGCATTACCGTCGGCAAAAATCATCTTCGTTGACAATCCGTCAAGATCTTCAACTCCGAACCGTTCGCACAGTTTTTTTACAATTAGGTTCATGAGCTTGTCTTTGTATCCGTGAATAAACATATCGTCCAAAGACAATATGCGCCCGGTGTTAACATCAATGTTTTTCGCGATAGTCTGTCGGCTCTCGTGTGCACCTCCTCCATAGTTTGATATATGCGCAATATATGTAAGCACACCCTCACGTTCTGAAATCGTAGATGTACGCAGTTTGTAATAACAGTTATATAGTTCACGATGCTGGCGGTCGGCTCTGTAAAGCACTGCGTAGTCTTTCTTGTAGTCGCTGAAATATTTTACAATAAAAGAATCGACAGTTTGCTTTATACCAATGGCCTTGTCACCGATGAACAGATAGTCAGGCGCGAGTAATCCAGCATTGAGAATGGCGTGATTGATTTTTGCTGCATTCTTGCCTTTCACATATTGAATGCTTAAACGCACCTCACACTTTGGGGCATCCGCATCGGAGGTGAGAGCAACAATAGAATCGCGCACTATACTATCAATTTCAATGCCGTCAACTCGGGCTGCAGTCTGTTTTGAACCACTACTGCACGAACATAATGACATGAAAAGGAGTGTGGCAAATATAATAATTGATTTGTTCATTTTTTCCATAAAAGTTTTTATCGAACAACTTTAGTCTGCCTGTAGCAGACGACTTACTATTGATTTGCAAAGTTAGCAATTCTGAAACAGAAACATGCAACCGCTTGTGTTAATCTTAATGAATGCCGGCATGTTGTCAAAATGACAAGTCAAGAACACACACGAGTAAACCGTAAGAATCAGAATTGTTCTTTTTGCGAACAAGTCATTTTTCCGTAATTATTCGGTGCATCTTTTCTTATGGCATTGATAGTCAAGACGGTTACAGATGCATTCATTTTGTATTCTAAAACAAGGCATTTCAGGCTCTAATATGCGGCATTTTGGAACGCGAAAAGCATCATATTGGAACATGAAAAGGTGGATATTGGAATGCGTTAAAAAAGATTGTTCGATTTGTCTGATTTTTACATTTGGCACTTCGCCCAAAAACGTCACGAATCATATCAGCCATTACATTATAAGTATAAGTTTGGATTGTTTGTCTATAATTGTGTACCTTTGCACAAATTTTTCAAGACAATGGCTGAATATTTGACAACAGACAAAAAGAAAGTGACCGTGCCGCATATAAAAAAAATGAAATTTAGCGGCGATAAGATTTCCATGCTTACATCCTACGATTTTACAACAGCATCAATAATAGACGCAGCTGGGGTAGACATGATTCTTGTAGGCGATTCGGCTTCCAACGTCATGGCAGGCAACGTCGACACTCTACCTATTACTGTAGACGAGATGATTTATCATGCGCGCAGTGTGGTGAGAGCCGCCAGACATGCCCTAGTCGTTTGCGATATGCCATTTGGCAGTTATCAGGTGTCTCGTGAAGATGCCATGCGTAACGCCGTGAGGATAATGAAAGGAACTGGGGTAGACGCGCTGAAGCTGGAAGGTGGAATAGAAATCATTGATACGGTGAAGAGTCTTGTAGCTGCCGGAATACCTGTCTGCGGACATCTCGGATTGACTCCGCAGAGTGTTAACAAGTTCGGAGGTTATGGACTAAGGGCAAAAACCGAGGCAGAGGCAGACAAGCTGGTTTCTGATGCGGAGGCACTCGACACTGCAGGATGTTTTGCCGTTGTGTTGGAAAAAGTACCAGCCATACTTGCCGAAAAAATTACAGGCAAACTCAGCTGTGCCACAATAGGCATTGGAGCCGGAAACAGAACAGACGGACAAGTCCTGGTCTATTCTGACATGTTAGGGATGAATAGAGGCTTCTGTCCAAAATTTCTAAGACGTTACGCCGATCTTTACAAAATTATGACTGAAGCTGTTGGCCGCTATGTCGCCGACGTGAAATCATCCGACTTTCCTAATAGTGAAGAAAGCTATTAGATACAAAACGGTGGGTGGATAGAGTGTAATGACGCAAGACATAAAAACCTCTATACCCACTCTTCACAGTAAAACGAAAGAGAGAACGTTGTTCTTAAGCAGGAAAGACAAGACTCAATTCACCAATAAAATAGATCCTAATCTGATCTTCTTGTTTCGATCAAATCGGGATCTATTATGTCACGGCCTGGCCTACAAAGCGTTTAGCGAAAATAAGCCATAATATTCTTAGTTCAATATTTCTGTAATCTCAATCAGACAAATCACTTTACTACTTTTACCAACTGTTCCTTTTGCTTCAACCTTACTTCAATACTGCCATATCCATAATACAGCACAAAGAACACCCAAACATTGAGATACGCCGAAAACATGGAGGTAGCCGCACTTGTCATAAATACCAGAAATATAAAATAAGACGGCAAACCTGAAGGGTCGCCCATCTGCATTCCTTCAGAATTCATACTGTTGGCAATACTTACAATCAGCATCGGCATATTAGCAAGCAAAACTACAATTGACGCGATTATAGCCGTGATGAACATCACAATGAACAGAAATCCCCAATAGCGCATTCCTTTACGATATGGGCATCCTAGTATGTTCAAGACCTTCATTTTGCCTTCTATGAGATATTTTACCGTAGAATAGGCTGTCGGAAGCAAGAAAAGAGCAAGCAAGACAGCCATGACAAATCCGGCAATAATCGCTATTCCTGCCGACTGGGGAGTCGGAATTTTGTTAGACACTGCTATATGAAAACCCCAATAACCCACGCCAGCAATAATTGCTGTGGCAACAATACCTATACCAATCATAAAAAGTGTTTGTCGGATAAAACGCATAACATTATGCCGTCGGGTCTCACCATTGAGCAGACTAATCAAGAATCCGTAGAACAAGCAAACCGAAACCAAACCGACCAGCAATACTGGCAAAATAAAAACTAAAGTTTTTATAGCACCGCCGAGAGTATCGCCAGCATCTGTCATTGCCATTTCCATAGCTGTGGCAACACCACAAGAAAGAGCCAAGGCTGGAACCCATGTTTTCTTAAAAATAATGGCGAAGTTATCACAGAAAAGCGAATAGGCCGACTTTATGCACCTTGAATAGCTTCGGTCTTGATATATGTCTTCTTCTAATTTTTTCATTTTATACATGATTGTTGTCTTCTGAATTCTGAACAAATGACAGACGTTGCAATGGCCACATTCAGGCTGTCGGCGGTCTTACGCCCCAAAGGGAAATTAGGGATGTAAAGACTTCTGTTCACCTTCTTACGCATATTTTCTGAGAGTCCGTTGCCCTCGTTGCCCATTACGATTATCCCTTCCGTTGTAAGCTTCTGGGCGTAGATGTCCTTGCCGTCCAACAAGGTTCCGTAAACTGGAAACAGCTCGGGAAGCATGTCGGTAAGCCGTACAATGTCCGTATAAAAAACATTCACTCGGGCTATACTCCCCATCGTGGCCTGTATGGCCTTAGGATTGTAGATGTCAGCTGTCTCGTGACTGCATATCACATTTTCGATACCGAACCAATCGGCTATTCTGACTATCGTACCCAAGTTTCCTGGGTCTTGCACTCCGTCGAGCATCAAGGACAACCGACCACGCAACGTCTGGGGAGTGATTTCGCGTTTTTTCTGGCAGAACACGGCAATCACCTGCTGCGGATGCTTCTGCAGGCTGGCTTTCGACAGTTCATCCTCGTCCACCTCGACAATCTCCTCACTTAGGCAACCGTTTTCATGCCTACGGTCAAGCCATTCTTTCGTGGCAAGCAACAACATGGCCTTATCCTTGCCAAGAAGGTCGCCTACGAGTTTCGGACCTTCGGCCAGAAACACCCGACGTTCGGTACGGTTCTTCCGTAGCGCGAGAGAATGGATGAATTTTATCTTGCTCTTGCTCAACATCGTATATCAATGTACTTTGTTTGTCCGTAACTTAATCTTCTGCAAAGGTAGCAATATTTATCAATTATTTCGTAACTTTGCGCATTAATTAAAACATGTTGGATATAATTAAATTCATACTTTCAGCCAGACTGTTAAGGGTTCTTTCTGTGGTATTTGCGGTGGTGGGTTTGCTGTGTTCTTGTTCGTCTACAAGATACGTTCCAGACGGAGAATACTTACTTCGCGGTACTTCCATGGTGTCAGAAAGCAAGGATTTTCCGGCCGAAAAGCTTGATCCGTATGTACGACAACACTCAAACTCTAAGTGGTTCAATATATTCAAGATTCCTCTGGGCATTTACGACATGTCAGGACAAGACACAACAAAGTGGATAAACCGCATTCTGAGACGTATGGGTGAGGCTCCTGTAATTTATGATTCGGCCATGACACGCAAATCATGCGACGAAATGCTCATCGCAATGCATAACATGGGATACATGCAGGCATGTACCAGCTTTCGCACGATAATAAACGGACGCAAACTTCACGTAGAATATTCTGTCACACCGGGCCGTCCGTACTTTATAGATTCTGTCAGATACGACATAAAAGATCCGGCTGTGGCCAGCACCTTGTCAAAAGCAACAAAAACAGGCGACGGGCTGAAAAAAGGTCAAATGTTTTCTGCAGATTTGCTTGAAGCAGAACGTAAACGAATAGTCGGGATTTTGCTTGACAGCGGCTATTTCAAATTCAATAAAGACTTCATCCATTTCATTGCCGATTCTACTGAAGGCAACAACAAAGTAGACTTGACACTCAGACTACTTAAATACCGACGCGACAACAAGAGTCCGATCACGTTCCATCCTAAATATACAATCAACAGAATAACATATCAAGGAGACGACGGAGGACAACCGAAGCTGCGGCTACGCACACTCCTGAACAATACAGCAATACGCAAAGGCGGATTCTTCTCCGCATCTGACCTGCAGCGGACATACAACAATTTTGCCAAACTTCAAGCCGTAAGATACACCAATATAAGGTTCAACGAATTGCCAGACACGTCGTTGCTCGATTGCAATATACAGATAAGCACAAACAAGCCCAACACCATATCCTTCCAGCCTGAAGGCACCAACACTGCCGGAAACCTTGGTGCCGCTGCCTCCCTTACTTACGAGAACCGAAACCTCTTCCGTGGCAGCGAAGTACTGAGCATACAGCTTAGAGCTGCTTTCGAGGCCATTACCGGACTCGAAGGTTATCAGAACCAAGACTATGAAGAATATGGGGCTGAAGCAAAGTTGCTTTTCCCCCGATTCATAGCTCCTTTTCTGTCTAAATCGTTCAGAAGGAAGAGTATAGCCAGATCAGAATTACTGTTCAGCTACAACCTACAGAACCGTCCGGAATTTCACCGCCGCGTTCTGACCTCAGCATGGAGATACCATTGGAATCAACCAAACAAAAACACCACGTATCGGCTAGACCTAATCGATTTAAACTATGTTTACATGCCCTGGATCTCGTCCACTTTCAAGAAAGACTATCTTGACGACACGTCCAGCAGAAATGCCATTCTACGATACAACTATGAGGATTTGTTCATAATGAAACTGGGTTGGGGAATAACCTACAATAACGGTACACATGCTATACGTATGAACGTAGAAACAGCAGGAAATGTACTCAACCTGGCTTCTCACGCTTTGGGTGTGGGTAAAAACGGTAATGGACAATACACATTGTTTAATATAGCCTATGCCCAGTACGCTAAATTCGATTTCGACTATACGAGACTGGTCACATTTGATTCACGCAATTCACTCGCACTGCATTTCGATTTGGGTGTTTCTTATCCGTATGGCAACAGTCACATACTGCCATTCGAGAAACGTTACTTCTCTGGCGGAGCCAACTCAGTAAGAGGCTGGAGTGTTCGTGGTCTCGGTCCAGGTAAATATCGTGGAACCGATGTCGGAATTGATTTCATAAACCAGACTGGTGACATGAAACTGGATTTTAATATCGAGTATCGAACCTCACTGTTTTGGAAACTCGACGGTGCAGCTTTCATCGACGCAGGAAACATTTGGACAATACGCGAATACAAAGAACAGCCAGGAGGGCAATTCCGTTTTGACGAATTTTATAAACAGATAGCCGTTTCATACGGACTGGGTATCCGTCTCAACCTAGACTATTTTGTAATCCGACTGGATATGGGAATGAAAGCTATCAATCCTGCATACGACAACGATAGAGAGCACTTCCCTATTGTCAGCCCCAATATCGGACGTGACATGGCGATACACTTTGCTGTAGGCCTTCCATTCTGACCCTGTGCTCAAACACAGTTAAGAAAGATTAAAGCTAACAAAGATAACAGGCGAAAAATATAAGAAGTAAAATTTCTTTGTAATTTTGAAGTCTGAAAAGAATAAAACTTCTATTTGAGACATGAAAAAGATTGATGTAAAAGAACTTAAAGACAACTTTTTTGAGACGGTAAGCAAAGAATGGATGCTTGTAACAGCCGGAAACAAAGAGCAGTTCAACACCATGACCGCATCATGGGGCTGCATCGGTTTTCTTTGGAACAAGAATGTTGCAATAATATTTGTGCGCCCAGAACGTTACACGCATGAATTCATAGAGAAAGACGGCATTGTCACATTGGCATTTTTAGGAAACGAGCCTGAAGCCCGCAAGATATATAGTTTCTGTGGTTCAAAGTCAGGTCGAGACTATGACAAAATGAAAGAGACCGGACTGAAACCTATTGAAACAGAATTTAATGGTATAACATACGAGCAGGCCCGTCTGACACTTGAATGCAAGAAGATATATAAAGATAATATCAAGCCGGAACTGTTCCTTGATTCCTCAATAGAAAAATGGTACGGAGGGAAAAACGGTGGCTACCATGATGTCTATATTCTAGAGATTGTCAATGCCTACGTCAAATAAAAAACAATTGAAGCAGAAAGGCATATAATAGCCGAACGAGACTTTAACACAGCCAAAAGCAGAAGGGATAAAGCATAAAAAAAGCGTGAAGGCCAATAACATTTACTTTTTCTGGCCTTCACGCTTTTATGATATATTATATTTAAATTAATTCAGAACGAGTGTCATTAATCAGAATTTCGCCATTTTGATGGCATCGACAGCACACTCGTCACCTTTGTTTCCATACTTTCCGCCACAACGATCCAAGGCCTGCTGCTTGTCATTTGTAGTAAGCAATCCGTAAATGATTGGTATCTCACTGCATGCATTCAGATGTGCAATGCCGGCTGTGACACCTTGACAGATATAATCGAAATGAGGAGTTTCGCCTCGAATGACACTTCCAAGAATAATCACGGCATCGTATCCTCCATGAAGGACCATTTGATGGGCACCATAAATAAGCTCAAAACTTCCGGGCACGGTCTTTACATGAATGTTTTCAGGAAGTGCGCCATGCTTTTCCAAAGTCTTTACAGCTCCGTCAAGCAATGCCCCAGTAATCTCCGGATTCCATTCGGCAACGACAATGCCAAAACACATATTGCTCGCATCCGGAACATTGTTCACATCGTAGTCGGACAGATTATGTAGTGCTGTGGCCATTATTCAGAAACCCTTTCGATATACTTGTCTATTTCAGAACTCTGAACTACTGCGGCATTAACATACTTCTTCTTTATGTTCTGATATATTTCCAATGCGTCAGCTTTTTTACCTTGACTTTCAAGTAGTTCACCAGCCTGTATGAGAAACGTAGGAGAGATGCTGACATTTGCGCCATCCTCCGCTTGATCATCGGCCATGTCTGCAGCCTTCTTGAGATTACTTACAGCCTTGTCAAGATTTCCAATCTGAGCATAAGCATTACCTAAAGCGGCTACAGCTGAAGGACTTATCATAGCATCATCTGAGGGTGAGAACTCTTCAAGGTATTTTACAGCGTCATTCCATTTGTTAAGATTGGCATAGCAAAGACCTGCATACAGATTGGCCAAATTGGCGGCATCGGTTCCGCTATAATCACTTGCAATCTTTACAAAACCGACATATCCCGCACCATCACCGTTGAGAGCCTTGTCAAACTGTTCCTGATTAAAATAATCCTGTCCCTTTGCCAAAGCTGTACTTGCCTTTTCAGAGCGAGGACCGGTCACGTATGTTTCGTAAACAAAAAGACCTGCTATAATCACTATGACTAAAGCTACGACGATGAGGACAGGTTTCTTGTATTTGTCGAAGAAAGCCTCCGACCGATTAAGCGTCTCGTTAACATCGAGAGCACTGTTTTCTTTTTTGTTTGTCATTATAGTTTTTAATTTATTATTCGGTATTACCTATATCATGCTCAAAACCTATGAGCATTTCATATTACGTTGCGCAAAATTACGTAATTTCCACCATATATTGAAATTTATCATTCACTTTTTTCTTTTATCAATAAGAAAAGCCTTAACTTTGCATAAGGCTGGCTGCACTGGCAATTTGAAAACAAGCTTTCACTGCACTCGTTGGCACAGCCTTTGCATAAGGCTGGCTGCACTCGGCAATTTGAAAACAAGCTTTCACTGCACTCGTTGGCACAGCCTTTGCATAAGGC
>CALBJK010000222.1 GCA_937892695.1 uncultured Prevotella sp. | reverse complement strand
TTAAACCTGCGATGGTTGCTGGCCATTCTTTGGGCGAATTCTCTGCTCTTGTGGCTTCCGGTGCAATTAGTTTCGAGGATGGGCTTAAGCTTGTTTATGCTCGTGCAATGGCTATGCAGAAGGCTTGTGAAACCGTAAAGGGTACGATGGCTGCAATAATAGGTCTCCCCGATGATAAGGTGGAAACTGTATGTAAGGAAGTGAGCACGGAAGGAAATATCGTTGTGCCTGCAAACTATAACTGTCCGGGACAGCTTGTAATAAGCGGTAATATCGATGCAATAAACACTACGTGTGGAAAGCTAAAAGATGAAGGAGCGAAGCGTGCTTTACCCTTGAAGGTCGGAGGCGCATTCCATTCACCATTGATGCAGCCTGCTAAAGAGGAGTTGGAGAAGGCCATTGAGAAAACAGTGTTCTCTAAGCCTACTTGTCCAATTTATCAGAATGTGGACGGAAAGCCCCATACCGATTCAGCCGAAATAAAAGCAAACCTTATAGCTCAGCTTACTAGCAGTGTCCGTTGGACTTCTTGCGTCAAGAATATGATTGCTGACGGAGCAACCGACTTCACAGAATGTGGACCTGGAAAGACACTTCAAGGAATGATTGGACGCATAGACAAGTCTGTCTCTGCCCATGGTATTCAGTAATTGAAATGGACACAAAGAAGATAATCATATATCAAGTGTTACCCCGCCTTTTCGGCAATCGCACTATGAAATGTAAAAAAAATGGTACTATTGCCGAAAACGGTTGTGGCAAAATGAACTTCTTTGACTGCGATATACTTGATAAAATAAAGAAATTAGGGGTTACCCACGTATGGTATACGGGAATAATCCGGCATGCGTCAGTCACTGACTATTCGGCTTTTGGTATACCGAGACAGCATCCCGCAATAGTAAAAGGAAAGGCAGGCTCGCCTTATGCCATTACTGACTACTATGATGTCGACCCGGACTTAGCAGAGAATATCGATGACAGAATGGCTGAGTTTGAGGCTCTTGTTGAACGCACTCACAATGAAGATTTGAGTCTGATTATCGACTTTGTACCAAATCATGTAGCACGGCAGTATCATTCTATAGCCAAGCTAAAGGGCGTGAAAGATTTGGGAGAAGGTGACAATAATAATTTCGGATTCTCGCCGCGTAATAATTTCTATTATTGTGTGAACGAACCGTTTGTGCCTTACATAGACCTTTATGCCGGAAGTGAAAGACCATATATGGAGTTCCCTGCAAAAGTTACCGGAAACGATTGTTTCAACAATCGCCCATGTATGAATGACTGGTATGAGACCGTGAAGCTTAATTATGGGGTTGATTATTGTGATGCCGGTGGAAGATCATCCCATTTTACACCAATACCTGATACGTGGTTTAAAATGGTTGAAATATTGTTATTTTGGGCTAAAAAAGGAATTGACGGTTTTCGCTGTGATATGGCGGAAATGGTACCTCACGAATTTTGGACTTGGGCTATACATATGGTGAAAGAAAGCTTTCCTCATATTATGTTTATTGCTGAAGTTTACAATCCTTCTGAGTACCGTAATTACATTTCATCCGGATTCGATTATCTGTATGATAAAGTCGGCATGTATGACACTATGCGTGGCGTGATTTGTGGTAATACACCTTGTTCCTCTATAACTTATGCATGGCAGAGCGTGGATGACATCCACGATAAAATGCTTTATTTTCTTGAAAATCATGATGAGCAACGTATTGCCAGCAACTTCTTTTCCGGAAGTGGAACAAAAGCTCTGCCTGGAGTAATTGTGAATGCATTGATGCGCGCTAACCCATTTATGATTTATGCAGGTCAAGAATACGGAGAAAAGGGTATGAACGAGGAAGGTTTCAGTGGAAGAGATGGCCGGACTACCATTTTTGATTATTGGACTGTCATTTCACTTTATCATGGTTTTGTACATCCAGAATTATTGGATAAAGATGAAACATCATTACGTAATAAATATTCTGCTATCTTGAATCTAGCAATATCAGAACGTGCTGTAAGTGAAGGAATATTTTTTGATTTGGAGTATGCCAATCCCCATCTTGCTGCCCACCAATACGCTTTTATAAGAAAAGCTGACGACGAGCTACTTCTTGTCGTGGCTAATTTTAGCGTTGAGAGAGTTAAATGTGACGTGTGCATACCGGAGCATGCTTTTGACATGCTCAACATTCAGAATGGTACGTATGAAGCATCGGATATTCTGAATGACAAAAGCATGAGTGTCGAGCTTTCTGCTGTTAAACCTATTACGTTTGAACTTGCTCCTTATTGGGGGGTGGTACTTAAATTTTTGATATGATGTCGGATACCGATTATGTGTTGAACGTGCATAATAAGGAAGAATTTCCTCCAGCACATACTGCTGAACATTTGTTAAATCAGACAATGTTTAGAATGTTTGGTTGCGAACGTTCTTTAAATGCCCATATCGAACGTAAAAAGTGTAAGATGACGTTCAAACTCGACCATAAGCCGTCTCGTAAAGAAGAGAAAGAGATTGCCGACCGTATGAATGAAGTTATATCTGAAGACCTTCCTGTTAAATTTGAATACGTAAAGCGGGATAATTTGCCTAAAGGCATAAGTCTTGAACGTCTTCCAGAAGATGCTTCAGACATCATTCGCCTTGTATGTATTGGCGATTATGACATTTGTCCATGCATTGGCAGACATGTCCGTTCGACAAGTCAGATAGGTCGTTTTGAAATGCTCGGGACAAATTGGGATGAATCCTCTCATTCATTCCGGGTGAGATTTAAAGTTATACCTTAATAATTAGATGTTCGCCAAGTCTTTCCATATCACAATATACTGACATTAATGAGTAAAATTTGGATTTTTGTCATGGTCAATCTATTGTCTGTCTCTGTAATTTATCTACAAGTTTCTTTGTAAAAAGTAAGCCGTTTGATTTTTTTTGACTAATTTAGCGGTCGAATCAAACCACGGATAATATGAAACACGATTTTGTGACAATTGCCGATTTGACCAAAGACAAGCTATTGTACCTTATACAAATGGCACAAGAGTTTGAAAAACATCCAAACCGGGAATTACTGAAAGGGAGAATAGTAGCTACACTTTTCTTTGAACCGTCTACGAGGACGAGGCTTAGCTTTGAAACTGCAGCTAACAGGTTAGGGGCGAATGTGATTGGTTTCTCTGACGCAAAGGCTTCAAGTGTTACCAAGGGTGAGACTTTGAAGGACACTATATTGATGGTGTCTAATTATGCCGATGTCATAGTCATGCGTCATTACATAGAGGGAGCAGCCCAGTATGCCAGTGAAGTGTCTCCTGTTCCGATTGTGAATGCAGGTGACGGCGCGCACATGCACCCGTCGCAATGCCTACTTGACCTTTATTCAATATATAAGACCCAAGGTACTCTTGAAAATCTGAGCATATATCTTGTAGGAGATTTAAAATACGGTCGTACAGTACATTCGTTAATTATGGCTATGCGCCATTTTAATCCAACATTCCATTTCATTGCTCCAAAAGAACTTGCAATGCCTGCTGAATATAAGTTGTATTGCAAGAAACACAATATCAGATATCAGGAGCATACGGCTTTTAATGAGAAGGTTATTGCTGATGCCGATATACTTTATATGACTCGTGTACAAAAAGAACGCTTTTCTGACCTTATGGAGTATGAGCGGGTAAAGAACGTATATATCTTGAAAAATTCGATGTTGAATAGTGCAAAGCCGAACATGAAGATAATGCATCCTTTACCTCGTGTCAACGAAATTGAATATGCTGTTGACAACAATCCTCATGCATATTACATACAACAAGCAGGTAATGGACTGTTTGCACGCGAGGCTATATTTTGTGATGTGCTCGGTATCAGTCTCGACGATGTGAAGAACGACGATACAGTTATTGGCTAATGTAGATCTTGTTGAATGTCTCATAAACTACAATTATATGAAATCTCCATGAGATAAAAAATCACGCCAAAGCGAATGTAAATTGGTAATA
>CALBJK010000221.1 GCA_937892695.1 uncultured Prevotella sp. | reverse complement strand
TTATTGTCGATTGAGGCAGTGTAGAAGGATTGCGCCCCCATTGCTTTTCTGTATATCCTTTTATCAGAAGATCGTACATGCGTCGTCCGACCATACTGACAGCCTTTTCTTCCAGATTGTGAGGGTTGGGATAGTTCTCTTTTGCCCTTTCTGACGTAAGTATATGTTCTATTTCTGACGGACGGCTTATGCCATACACTTCATGGAATGTTGTAAGATTTATCGGAAGATGGTACATTCTTCCCGTATCGCGAGCGAGGACTGCATGGACATAATTGTTGAAGCTGACATAACGGTTCACGAAATTCCACACGCGTTCGCTGTCCGTATGGAATATGTGTGCACCGTGCAGATGTACGTTTATCCCATCAATGTCTTTGTCCAAAATATTTCCTCCTACAGTGTCGCGCTTTTCCAGAACAAGACACCTCATCCCCCTGTCTGTAGCTCTACGAGCGACAACAGAACCGTACAGTCCTGCACCTACAATCAGAATGTCGTATGTTTTTCCCATTGTTCAGATTTATAAGACTTCTTCATTCAGTCGAGTTCGAGCTGATTCTTTACAAGTCGCTTGTACGGCCCGTCATGTTTCAGCAATTCTTCGTGTATTCCTTGTTCGGCAATGCGTCCGTTTTCCATGAACACTATTTTGTCAGCGTGGCGCACCGTGCTAAGCCTGTGGGCTATAATCACTACAGTGCGTCCTTTGTAAAATTCTTTGAGATTTTCCATGATTCTGCGCTCCGTGTTGGCATCGAGCGACGATGTGGCTTCGTCGAAGAATATGACTTCCGGTTTTTTATACACAGCCCTTGCTATGAACAACCGTTGCTTCTCCCCTCCGCTTAGATCAATTCCTGTTTCTCCTATCCGCGTGTTGAATGCCATCGGCAGAGCTTTTATGCGCTCGTCTATTGCTGCAACTTTCGTCGCGTATTCAAGACGTTCTTTTGACGGCCGTTCGTCGGCCAGAGCAATGTTTTCTGCTACAGTACCGCTGAAAATCCTCCCGTCTTGCATCACCACTCCGCATTTTTCACGCCATGTATTCAAGTCTATGTCCTTCATCTGTAAACCTCCTACGGTCAGCCTTCCTTCTTCCGGTAGGTAGAATCCAAGCATCAGTTTCAGCAACGTTGTCTTGCCGCTTCCGCTTGCTCCTACTATGGCCGTAACTTTCCCTATTGGAATGTCCAGTGTTATATCTCTCAGAACGTACGGACTGGAAGTTCCTGCATACTTGAACGAAACATTGTCGAAACTTATTCCTTCTGTAAGCGGTGCAGCCGGCAGTTTAGTGTCATCCTCTGATATCTCGTCGGGTTTACCGTTCACCTCGTATGACAGTTTCGCGTCCTGCACACTTTGGGCGAATCCTGTCAGCTGTCCTACCGGACCTGCAAGTTGTCCGAGCAAGAAACTTATCATCATCATCGTTCCCATTGTCATTCCTCCTTCTATGACAAGCAGCGCACACATTGCCGTCAGCGTTATATCTCGTAGCCTTCCTATCAGTCCTACTCCGTTCGACATGTAGTAGTTAAGGTATACCGAACGTATGGTCAGGGCATTCATCTTGTCTTCAAGTTTGCGCCATGCCGAGATACGTGCCTGCTGTGCGTTGTTTATCTTCACTTCGGGCATCCCCATCACCATTTCGTAGATAGTGTTCTGGCGTTCCGAACTTATCGAGAAGCTGGCATAGTCGATGTATTTGCGTTTCTTCATGAAGTAGGAATTGTATGCGAACGATGCAGCTGAGAACAACATGAAAATCACGAACACCTGCCAGTTATACTTCAGCAGCAGTACCGAGAACACCACCACATTAAGTATTGCAAAGACGATGGACATCATGCTTCCTGTCACGAACGACTGTATTCGTCCGAGGTCGGACAGACGTTGTATAAGGTCGGAGCGCAAACCTGTATCAAAAAACTTCATCGGCAGATTTATTATCTTTGCAAAGTATCCCGAAGTCATCTTTATGTTTATCCGTATGCTTGTTCTTGTCGACAACATGTTTGAAATGTTCCCTGTCACCATAAATCCGATAAAGAACAGAAACTGCGCCCCGAGCATCATCCACACTATGTTTATGTCCTTTTTCATTATGCCTTCGTCGATGGTGGTCTTCAGCAGCAGCGGCATTGCCCAGTTGGCTGCTACAGTTAGCAAGGTAAGGAATGCCACCCACAGCAGGTTCTTCTTGTTGTCGCTGAAAATACTTTTTGCCGTGCTGACCATCAGACGGCGTGTACCTTCTTCGTCGGTATCCTCTATCTTTACTTCGTCAAACTGCTCTGTCGGTTCCATCACGACAGCAACTCCCCATCCGTTCGACATCCACTTGTCAACTATGTCTTCTTCGCGCATTTTCACCTTCCCGTATGAAGGGTCGGCAACAGCATACTCCAGACCGTCTTTTGTCTTTTTTATGCTTTCCAGAACGACAAAGTGGCCTTGCTTGAAGTAAACTATTGCTGGCAGTGGCATCCTTCTGGCTTCCTCTATCTTTACGGTTGCCGAGTCCACCTCAAATCCGAGTCTGTCAAGACACTGTACTACATCACGCACTGATATTCCCAGCTTCGTCATGTCACACAGCGACTTTACAGCTCTTAACGAGACCTTTTTCCCGTAGTATCCGGCTATCATCTGTATGCATGCCGGACCACAGTCGTTGGCTTCGAGTTGCCAGCAAAGTTTCAGCTTCTTCATTGACGACTGCTTTAATTCCTCTTTTTCGGTTTGATGTCTAATTTTAATACGGCGTGCAGCAGCACGTAACGTTTCATGGGGTTATAGAATTTCTCCACCCGTCCTTGTGCGTTGACATACCGATCTATCTTTTGCAGCTGGTGGAAGATGTCGAAAGCGTCGGCCATGAGCACGATGCGGCCTTTCCAGAACGGACGCGACAGACGCGCGTTCCACACTATGTCGTCCGTGTTCATCGACGAGTATTCGTATCCCCGGCGGCTGTACATGTTCAGGTCTGTGGACAGCTGGAATTTCCACGGCAGACTGGCGACAGCCTCCAATCCGTAATTGTAGTCGTAGGCGTTGAGTTTGTAGAACCCTTCCATGTCTCCGTTCGAGTTTGTCCATGAGAACGAACCTGTCAGTCCTACCGAATTTTGTCCGATGCGATAGCTAAGTCTGGCATACTGTTGTAGCGATGAAGTCTTGACCGTGCTTTTCACCGACGACATGTTCTGTGTCGTTGACATCATGTCTACGCTGTTGGAGTATGACCAGTTAGTGACAGTAGTGAAGTACAGCCGTTTCTTTTTGTCCACGTTGCCGGTAAAACTCAGACTGGCAGACGTGTTCCAGTTGCCGTTGAGGTTTGTCGGCGAGTAGGTCCTTCGTCCTGTCGACGGGTCGTACACGAATCCCATGGCTACGGCGTTATCCGTTACGTTGTAAGTGAGCCTGATGTTGTAGCTCACCGATCGTCTGCTGTCATTGTACGATACCGATGCGTTGTGGCTGAGCGAATTGCGCAGGTTTGCGTCGTCGTACACTCTTATGTTCAGCGGGTCGGTGTCGTCGGTGTAGCCCAGTCCGTAGTTGAGGCTCGGCATGCCGTGCGACAGATTATAGTCGAGAGTCAGTCCCTGATGCCTGTCGCTTCCGTTCCATTTCAGAGTCAGTCTGGGCTCAATGAACGCCTTGCTTCTTGTGGCTGTCGTGTCCACTTTGGCCCGGCGGTATGACAGACGCTGGTCATAGATAGGGAAATTGAGTGCGCCGTCAAACTGCCAATAGCTGTTCTTCCTTTCACCGAACTTCCAGTACATATAAATATAAGGATGGTGCTTGCCGTCTCTGAACACGTTCTTGTACGAGTTATTCCGGTCTATTGTCGACTGATATTCGGTTACCGAAGGCAGCGTTCCTACAGCGTTCTCCGTGCCTATTCCCCAACCGTCGAGTCCGTCGAGACGATACAGGTTGTTTGTCGAATTGGTGTATTTCTGTTCGTATTGGTATGTGAGATAAATGCTGAGGTCTCTTTTCAAGTTCAGATAGTATCTCGCGACTCCGACGTACGAATAGTTGTTCTTGGTGTTGTAGCTTGAATACTGGTTTCTGAAGTCGGTCGGCTTCGAAGCGTCCGACGGATAGTCGTACAGGTCGTGGCTGAACATCTTGCCTTTGTCACCGTTGATGGATGCTTGGCCGTAAAACTGTAACACATCATTTGTATGTCCGATTTTTACCATGGCGCTTACCGACGTTCCGACATTCCAGTCGTCGCTTTCTCTTTTGGCGTTGCTTACGGAGCGGTTTATCAGTTTCTTTCTTAGCTCAGGCGTTATGACCGGGGCGGTCAGACTGTCTTTCAGCTCCTTACCGAAATCGTCCAGCGACTGTCCCGACAGTCCCGACGCATTGGCGAAATCATGTCTGTATCGGTTATATCCCGCGTCCAGGGTCACGTCTAACGAAAATCTGGAATGGCGGCCTTCCGGATTTATGGATAGCTTGTTTGACGTGCTGATGAATGTGTTGCGGTAATGGGCATCGTTCATTATTCGTTCGTATGTGTCGCCGGTAGAGAGAAAGTTGGTCTTGTATGTGCTTTCTCCCTGTCGGTTGTCATAGTGTGTGTAAGAGGCGTTGCTGTTCAACTTGAAGCGTTTGTAACGGTCGTCTATGTTCAGACGTAAGCCCAGCTTCTGAGTCCTGAGTCTTCCGAACGGCATCTTGTCCGGAGTCCAGTCGCTGCTCGTCGGTGTGGTGGCATCGTTCAGATTGTTCAGATTGCCGAAGAAGGTCATGTTAGAATGGTCGGTGTTGCGCATGACGAACAGCCTTCCCAGATACAGGTCGGGCAGAGCCCCTCCCACGTCCATGTTCCCCATCCATCCCGTGTTGTACTGCTTTTTAAGCTTAACATCCATCACGTAACGCTGGTCGCGCATGTCAGTCCCTGCGAATAAGCTCAAATCCCCCTTCTTCTCGTACACCTGTATGTCCTTCACTGAGTAGGTAGGAAGGTTTTCCAGCATGATGCTGTTGTCTTTGAAAAAGTCCTTGCCGTTGAGCAGAAGGCTTTCCACGAATCTTCCGTTTACGAATATCTGTCCGTTCGACTTCAGCTCCACTCCCGGCAGCTGTTTTACCAGAGAGTTGAGCGTCGACCCTTCGGCGGTCTGGAACGCATCGGCGTTGAAGACGACAGTGTCGCCCTTGTAGTAGAGTTTCACCTTTGTGGCTGTGACGGTCACTTCTTCTATGGTGTGTATCTTTTCCTTCTTCATGTACACCGTTGGCAGCCGTCTCTCTATTTCGCGTCTGCGTATCTTGTCTACCGAGAACGTAACATATTGTGTGTCATATCCTTCGTGCTGTAATTTGATAATGTAGTCACCCTCCGATACTTTGAAATCAAATCTTGCCACATTATATTGCTGAACTCCAGTGTAGTACGTGTACTGCTTTACGGTCATCGTGTCGATGACCGTACTGTCCCTGCTCATCAGCGCGGCTTTTGTTCCCGGCAACAGATTGTGGGTGACATAATCTTCGACGCTGCCTTGCACGGAAATCTTCCTGCCTTTGTTTTCTTGTGAGAACAAAGCCAATGGAATGCAAATGAGAAAGAATAATATGTACTTTTTCATTGTGTCTGATTTTTTAATATGTTAAAATCCAGGAAATCATGTTGTCTTCTTTTACACAATCAGGCTCTGAATTTGTGCATTGTTGATTGGTACACATATAGTTTGAACCTTGGCCAAACAAACTATCTTTCCTTTCAAAAAGGCAGGACTGCTGTTCTCCGTTTAAACGTTCATTTTCTAAGGAAAGAATGAACTCCTTTATAGAATTAAGAACCTTATCCATATATTTTAATTTATTTCTTTGTTTCTGAGGGTCTGATGACGTTGTTGTAAAAACGAGAAAGGATTATTTCATCTTTTTCCAGCTCCCCACTACATTTTGTGTAGGCGTATTTATCAGCTTCTTTTGAGGTCTGGGCACATCCTCCACCACAGAGAGGAAAAATTCTGCATTTCCTGCATACTGCCCGATCAAACTTATACGCCAATCTGTGTTCCATAAGTTTTGGGTCGTCCCATACTACTTCACCTTTTTCAGACAGGTGTCCGAGACTGTTTTCTAGGGTGAAGTCTCTTGCTGTGCATTTGTAAACATCGCCGTTGAAATTGACCACGCACTCGTTGACCATATCGGCATAGCATGGATGACGAAAAGCATTGACATGGCTGTAATAGTCGGACACTGATGCAAATTCTTCCCGGAAGGAACTGATTGCATCATTGATAGTCTTGTCGTTAGACGAAAGCCCGTTTTCTTGCCATACCTTCTGAAAGTCGACATTAAACAACTTTCTATCTTCCGAAGGAATGTCTTTCAAATCCGTCAATATGTCAATGATTGACGACGCATTCTCCTTTGTATAGTTGATACGTAGTCCGACGGCCATTTTGTGTGAAAGAAGCAGTTTTATGTTTTTTAGAATGCGATCGTAAGACCCTCTTCCTGAAGTTGAAAAGCGAACCTTATTATGCTGTTCCCGATGGCCGTCAAGTGTTATCTGGAAAGTCTTTTCATCAGCTACTTCTGCAAGATGTTCCACCATTCTATTATTTACGAGAAATCCGTTAGTCGTAAAATGGATAGAATATCTTAAATTGCAAGATTTGCCAACCTTGCGTACAGTGTCAATCAGAGGTCGTACCGTATCTTCGTAATAAAGAAGCGGTTCTCCTCCAAAGAATGAAAGGGACAATGTCTTTATTTTCTCGTCATGTCCGATGTTCCATAACATTTTTTCAATCCGTAAGACGGTCTCTTCATTCATCTTTGATTTGGATGAATGATTCTCATAGCAGTACCAACACCGAAAGTTACAATTGGTCGTTGGGTTTATTATCAATCTATAGTCTGATTCAATGCTACAGAATTTCCTACCCAGACTTACTATTTCTTTTTCTTCATCAATGTCATCGTTGACAAGAAATCCACCATTCTCAAGTTGTTCATAAAATCTTGCATCGCAATCTTTTGCCTTAGTCGGTGATTCTTTAAACAGTTGTTTCAACGAATTATTGAAAATGATAAATTTGTCCGACACGGCATTGTATGCCATGCTTGACTGCTTGGTTAAGGGTAAAATTGAATTGTAAAGGCTGTATTTCATTGATTTGTCGGTTAAATATCGAGGCTATTTTAGCCTCGATATGATTACATTGTAGAGATTGTTCTTAGAACATGTCGAAACCGGGGAATCCTAACATGCTGTAACTTGATGATGATTTACATCCATGAGTGTTATTCGATCCTGTGCAAGCAGTATCTTTTGGATTATTGCAAGGACAATTCGTATTTGTACATCCACTTGTGTTCCCGCTATTACAATTTGCTGTATTAGAAGGTGTCTCTGCACATCTACCAGAGTTCGTGCAGTCTGTATTGTCCGCAAATGCGCATCCAGGTGCAGAATTATTACATTTGTTATTACCACCTCCGAACGTGGTGCTTTCTCCCACTAACAGCACAGATTGCTGTTCTTCATTCAGTCTGTTTGCTTCCAGAGACAGAATGAAATCCTTAATCATACTTAATTTCTTTTCCATAATAGAAAAAAGTTTTGTTTGTTATTGTAGTTAAGTCCCTATAAGGGACTCCCTTTCGGACCGTTGTTATAATGCCTGATTGTTAAATTCAGAAATTATTTCTCTGAACATCTTTATCAGTTCATCAGCGTAAAAATCGAAGCAGAAACGTTCACGGTTTTGCCATGCATTTGTCTGGGCTTTTTTTATAATGTTTCGATTGTTTAACACTTCTCCTGCTTTCTCGAAATTACTTATGGGTAAAGCCATTCCTAGAGTTTCGAGGTACTTCTGATGGTGTACTGCATGTCCTATGTTATCGTGCATTATCATCGGAAGACCGGCTATAGCATAGGTAGACATTCTTGCAGGAGAGTTTATGTCGGCCCAATTTGCGCGCATCAGGTCACCATTATTATAGCTTTGGAAATAATGAAGCCACCCGGCATCATATTGTGAAAATTCGCTGACCCATTTTTCTGTAGGGCAGTTCGGGTGAAGGTGTACGTATCCGGGAGCAAGAGCAGCTGCCTCGTCAAGCATTGACTTGGATGAGTTATGATTGACATCTCCATAAATGTGTAAATGTATTTTCTGGTTTGCCAACGTTTCAATGTCCTCACTGCCAATTCCAAATATGCGTCCTGCTATTACCGTATGTATTTCGCCGTCTGTCTCAGAAAGTTTCTTACTACGTTTTCCTTTTAACCAGTCACCCAAAGGCAAGTCTCCGTCTATTATAAGCTCGTGTTTGGGCTTTTTATCAATGAACAATCGAAACCAGTCCCGAATCATTTCGTTTGTGTACACGGCACCGTCCGATTTGCTGTACAAATCTGTAAGTTTATTCCACAGTCCGTATGTACGGCAGAAAAATGGTCCTTCTTTAAAATGCCATACGAACGGTATGCCCGGATTGTGTGTCTGTACATAATGGGCTAACTCTACTGCCTTAAAATTCAACATTGCGTAAATAATATCAGGCTTAATCTCTTTTACGCGCTGCTCCCATCCCTCAAAGGGTATGTCTTCTACGTGCCCGAATGGCAATGGGCCAACTGTGTTGTAGCAAAGTGGGTTGTTTATCCACAGTCCGTAAAGTTTGTGTCCTCTATCCTCCAATGCAAGTATGCGCTCCGGATTGAATGCCAACTCCCCGACCAAAAGAATCTTCAATCCGTTTTTGTCTTGCTTGTATTCTCTTTTTTGTAAATGCGAATAATGTTCTGCTTCGTCTATAAGGTTGCCTACCGAAGAGTGATATTTCAACGGTTCCTTTACTCCATAAAAAATCTTGTACATATATATCCCGCCACCAGTACGGTCGTTCAGGATATTATGTCTTTGGTACATGTGAGAAAACCATTCACAAGTGGCTTTTTTCGTTTTTGAGATTACCGGATATTTTTTCATAAACACATCCCAGAACATCTTGCCTAAATCATCTGTGACAAGCTCTTTCCTCTCCAGCCAACGGTCTTCTGTTTTCCGGTGTAAGACTTGTACAAGCTGAAGTGTCTGTCCGTTTATAATGCCTTCGCATACTTGCGTGTTGCGCTCTCCTCCATGATTCCCGATATTATGAATAATGCCAGAATAAACAAAATCAGAATTGTCTTCCTCTGTCTTTTCATAAAGAGAAAGAAGGTGGTCTTCAAAATAAATGTCATCAGCAGGGAGGTATGCAATGTATTTGCCTTTAGCCAGACAGATTCCTTTATTAAGGCTGAATCCTAAACCTTCGTTTTGTACATTTCTGTAATAGGCTATGTTTTCGTATGCTAAGACAAACTCTTCCACTGTCTCGTATAGCTTGTCCTTGGAACCGTCATCTATGATTATTAGTTCCCAGTCATTATACGTCTGTCGTATAAGGCTTTGTATGGCACAGCGTACGAAATTGGCTTGGTTATACACTGGCATTATAACGGAAATGTATGTCTCTGTCATAAGGTTGAATGTTTTATGGTTTTCTGCCTAATAAAAGAATGATTTGTGGTACTATTTATAAATCGAATGCTTTTTCGAGGCAAAGGTTGTATGTTGCTAGCAAATATACAACAATAGTTGAAGGTATTGCAAGAATTTATAAATTATATTTATAGAAATGTTTCTTTCTTGACGCATGTCAATAATGGATAAGTCGTCACGAACAATCTTGACGTTTTATAATATGGATAGTATTCGTGTTTTATTTTAGCACCTATCCTCACATAACACCATACTTTCAATCTGTAACCGTTTTCCAGATTTTCACCCCTTGCAAAGGGTGTATTCTTAAAAAACGGATAAAACCCAATCGCTGAGAATAGCGTTTTTACAAAGAAGATTACCTCTGGATGGAATTTCGCCCAAAATGGCAAAAACAGGTTCAAAATAGAATATACTGATAATCAGACTATTATCGACAAGGGCGCATAAAAATACAGTACAATCTTGTATTTTTATGCAGAAAACAGTACAAAAACAGGTTTCTTAACAAGCAAAACAAGGCATTCTGGAACATGAAAAGCCCCGTTTCGCGTTCTGATATGCCGCATATCAGAACGCGAAACGGGGCTTTTCATATATTGGGTCGATAAATTACGCCTCTCCGGAGTGGTTTTAACATTCGTTTGCTTCTATTTTGCGATTTCGTTTTAGCAAATAAAAGTCACAAAAATGCGGTCGAAATGAAGTTACGAATTGAAAGTTGAGGCTTCAAATCGAGGGGTGATGAGATTTACGGTCAGCCAGAGTAGGTGCGGACAAGTCTGCCGAACTGATGGTTAAATTGACCGTCCCTTAACCGTGAAACTCTGGTCGGCCGGCAGAATAGTGCCTACAAGCGAAATGCGGTTGGAGCTGAATGTCGGCAGCACATCGACCGTGGCATTGTTTGTTCTTGCGGGCAACATTATTGACAGTTGGGCAGATATGGCCGTACCCATGACGGTGGCGGTGAGAAAGGTGTTGCCCTTCTTGTCGGTCTTCATTTTATAGTCGGTGACATTACCGTCGAGGGTGATGCCTCCCATGCCGTTAGATCCGGCTACCGGAATGTTGAACGAGACCTGTACTGTGGCCTTGTCGCCACGTATGGAAACAAAATTGGTGCTTGACGAGACGTATGCCCGTTGTCCGTACTTGAAAACTACGTGGTCGGCTTCGAGCGTGAACGACGAGTCGCGCATAGCTTCTAATGCGGCTGCGTGTTGCACACTGTCTATCTTTTCTTGTAGCAGTTCTTGCTCTTCGCGCGAAAGCTCGCGTTCTTCCTTCTTGTCTTGGGCGGCGGCCTGTAAGCATCCGGCTGCCAGGAGAGCTATGACGAATAACAATGCTTTTCTCATAATGCTTTCTTTTTATCGGTTATTTGTTAATGTTTTCTTATTCCTTTCTTACAAAAAGAATGCCATGCCGGGCGTTTTCTTGCATGTTGTATGGTTAAAAAAAGATTAATGTATTAAATTCTTGAAAGTACGTGGTATGGTCATGGCCATACGGACTTTCTTTGTTTTTTCCTTAACCTGCTACGCCTTTTATTTGAACCTAAGAGGGCTGAGTCAAAGTCAAAATAAATATGCACGACAATGACACGAAGAACGAGTAAAGTCTAATGACAGATTTCTGTAAAGTAGCTTTCTCTGGATAACAGCATAAAAAAGGGGAAGCCAAGTCATCACCACGATGAATCGAAGACTTCCCCAACGTTAAAAATCCCGAAACTAACTTTTTACCAATCTTCCCTACACTGTCACGTGTAGTATTGTCAGAAGCTAATATATTGAAGAATTAAAACGTTAAAAGAATACCTTGGAGATTGGATGCATCAGTATTACAACGTGTCAATGTCATGAAATTAATAAATCGAAACATTTTTTACTCTGTTTGCCCTGTCTCCGTAATATTTTTGCAAATATAGCTCTTTTCACATCTCATTGTTCTCCTGCAACCTTTTATTTACAAAATATTTACAAGGTTCTACTGTCTACAAAAATCCTTTAACAATTGTTCAAACTGTTTGTAAATCGTGAATTCACGTTGTAAATAAAACAATCCCCCGATACAAAGAATGAGCATGGATGCTCGCTTTGTATTGGGGGAATCATCGTACATATACACACCCTCATCTGTTTAGATGCACATGATGTGCAGTTATTCAAATCAGCCTTCTTACAACTCTACTTATCCTGCGACAGTAAAGATGCGAATCTCCGGTTCAGCCTGAAAGTAAGGTGACAATCCCTTTGCCACGTCATTCTTGAACATGTCAGACTCAAGATAAGCCTCGGCGTGCTCCTTGCTGTCGAAGCCATGAAGCACCTGAACATCCTCGTCACGAACGAGCAAGGCCTTGCTCAACGCTCCCTCTATTGTATTGAGGAATGGCTCGCGATAGTCGAAATAAACCTTTGCCGCACTCTGGCGGTCACTCTTTTTAATCTTCATTGTGATCTGAAGATAAGCATTGATCTTTTCCATTGTCTTGTTTTTTATTATCTACTGATGCGTATTTTTTGTTTCTATTGCAAAATTAGAAATAGTGCGAAATATGCTCGTTGTAGATTCAAGTGAATGAATGGTAAATTTGCGCATAAGTGTTTACAAAGTCAAAAATAACAAGTAATTTTACCATCGCAAATACAGAATTCACCATTTTTATGGTGCAATAATTCGTTGATAATGGAAAAAAAACAGAGTACACGACAAAGGAAGATGGCATCCTATTCCATTCAAGAGAATGTCCATTCCGGATTGGAACTGGAACTACACTTCATGCCCAAGTTCTTCCACGAGAACGGGTGTGGAAGCATGCCGCCGCATATCCATGAGTTTTATCAGATTATCTGGTTTCGTCATGGACATGGCACGCATCGGGTGGACTTTGTGGACTATCCTTTCGCCGACAACACGATATTCTTCGTGGCTCCAGGACAGATTCATGCCTTCGACGGAAATGAGGATGCCGAGGGCGTTATCATCCTCTTTAATGCCAGCTTTCTTGCCGATGAGGAATCGGGCGAGAGCATATTCCTTAAATATAATGTGTTCAATGCCTACGACTCGCCGCCTTATTACAAGATTGACAATGAGGAGGAGAAACGGTTGATGGCGATTGTCTACGAGATGAACCGTGAGTATTCGCTCACAGATGCTTTTGCGCACAAGGACTATATGCAATATCTGGTGAGGCTGTTCCTCATAAGGGTGCAGCGAAGTGGAAAACGGGAAGAGGCAGCTAAACTGTACTTCTCAAGTATCGCCAACCGCACCTTCGTGCGATTCCGCCAGTTGCTGGAGCAGAATTTCAGCAATGTACATACCGTGCAAGAATATGCCGGCTTGCTGAATATCTCGGCTCGTACTCTGACAAAGTATGTGAACCAGAGCGCACATTGCTCACCTCTGCAAATCATCAACGACCGCATAGCGTTGGAGGCCAAGCGCCAGCTGCTGCACACATCTCTCAATATAAAAGAAATAGCGTATGAGTTAGGTTTTGAAGACCCGTCATATTTCGTGAAATTCTTCAAGCGGCTTACCGGCATTATGCCGAGAGAGTTCAGAATGGGAAACGAATGATGAGCTGCATGACCTAATGCTACTATATTAAGTAAAAAATAAGAAGAAAAAAACGATGAAAAAGAAAATTGCCATTCCAACAGCCGAAGGAAAACTGTTTCCACATTTCGGCAAGGCACCACAAGTAACAGTCTTTGATGTGGAGGGAAACCAAGTCGTCAACAAGGAAGTGCTGACTTCTCCCGAACATACGCATGGTGCCATGCCCCATTTCTTGCAAGGATTGGGCGTGACTGATGTGCTATGTGGCGGACTGGGGGCTGGTGCCGTCAAGCTATTGCAGGAGATGGGCATAGCTGTTCATGACGGCGCACCATCTCTTGACGTTGACGATGTATTGTCGATGTTTCTTAATGGAACAATCGTGTACGGTGATGGCACTTGTCATCATGACGCATGCGATGGTCATCATCATCAGTAATTTGGGGTGACTCGAAATTCCCTTTGTTCAAGATGATGCTTGGACAATGGGAATTTTATATTGCCATTCACTACAGTCCACAAAAACGAGTATCCGTACCTTATATCTAAAACCGGATGTTTGAAATGCTTGATAATCTTATGTTTTACCCGCAGCTACACAGTATAGAGTCAGAATTAAAACATGTTAATACTTGATATTGGTCATTAATGTACGTTAACGGGCTTAGTCTGGTTTTGCGTATTTTGTGTAAATAGTGTAATTTTGTCTTACTGTTAGATAATACTTACTTAAACATACGGTCTCGTTAAGCCAGATGAGCGAATGTGTAATGACAATAGCTATGGCAAGAATCGGACTTAAACCCAACTGAAAAATGAAGAAACAACTGAAAATACTTCCTGTCCATGTTCCTTGAGCTTAATGAAGCCAAGGAAAAACACTTTGCAGACAATATAGCATCCGTGCTTGCAACAATGAAATATGTGGAGTATGTATTCCTGTAAGGAGTGATTCGCCCGTTAGAAGTATGAAAAACATAGTACGGATATTATAACTACCGCTTAAACAATAATTGGTTCTATGACCGTAGAATCAGTTCCAACATTAATAGAAGCAATATGAAAAAGTACAAACTGATTGCGGCATCGTCATTTCTTGTGTCCGCCCTGCTGTTGGCGGGTTGTACGGAGAGTTTCGACTGGTCGCAGGGAGTCAAATCTACCGATTTGGTCTTCCAGACTTTCATGCCTACTGAAGGTGCTAAGGGAACTACCGTAACTATTCAGGGCAACAATTTCGGCACCGATCCTGCGCAGGTGAAAGTGTGGGTCAACGACGTGAGTCAGGAGATTCTGTCGGTCGACCAGAATTTTATAAAGATTAAGCTTGCCGACGGCACCGGCAGCGGCAAGGTCAAGGTGCAGGTAGGGGAGACCCAGTATGTCTATCCCGACACGTTCACCTATGCCTTTGTCACCAAGGTCTCGACCGTCGCCGGTAACGGGACCGGAGGTACCTTAGACGGCGATGCGCTCAAGTCGCAACTCATCTGGCCCATCAGCTTTGCGTGGGACAGTAAGGAGAACTGTCCTGTGTTTCTCCAGGACAACGGGTCTACCGACAACATTCGTAGGCTGAAGGACGGCAAGCTCGAAACGCTTTGTGCCGTGGGCGGCATGCTGGCCAATGCGCGTTCGATAGCATTCTCCGTTACCGGTGACACCCTCTTCATCGGTGCCGACGGCGGCAATACGGCTGTAGCTATGGTCACACGTAAAGGAGGATTCAACGACTTGCAAGAGTACATACCTTATTCTAAATTTCCCGTTGGCAACATCAACGGCATAGCGGTCAATCCTGCTGACGGTTCGGTATTCACCTACCACTGGCCAAAATATATCTACCGCTACGATGCAACGGCTGGAAATGTGGAAGAAATCGTGTCGCGCGAGGAACTTGCAGCCCTCGAAGTGGGAATCTGGGGCGACAATACCGTCATTGACGACGGAACGTATGGAGGCCTGGCTTTCTCGCCAGACGGCAAGACACTCTACCATAACGCCAAAAACAGATATCAGGGCATACTTAAAGCCGACTACGACATAGCCACCCACAGATGTTCAAACCTTATGCGCTTTGCCGGAAGCGGCTGCTGGGGCAACGATGACGGGCAGGGTACTGCCGCTACGATTGACCAGCCCGGTGAAATAAAGATTGGCCCAGACGGAAATCTGTATGTCGTGTCCGGCCCAGGCCATACAGTACGTATGGTGACACCCGAGGGTTATGTCTCGACCATAGCCGGGAAGGGCTGGGAAGCAGGCTATCAAGACGGAGTAGCTACTGATGCAAGATTCCGCAATCCCGAAGGACTCATCGTCGCACCCAACGGCGACATCTATGTGGGCGACTGTAACAATTTCCGTATCCGTCTGATACACAAAGAATAATACCGGTAATATGAAAAATACATTAGGCAAACTTTTCCTATTTGCATTCTGCATCATGTTTGCTTGTTGCGGAAGCGACGACAACGGAGAAAAAGAACAGGACAACGGCGGAGGAGGCACAAGTCAGACCATAGAGACAGCCTATCTGCCAATAGCCGATCCCTACGTCCTTCTCCATGACGGCACCTACTATGCCTACGGCACGGGAGACCTGCCAGACGGAAGCCAGGGTATAGCCTGTTTCACGTCCAAGGATTTGACTAACTGGAAACGGGCAGGTGCAGCTCTCCGTGCCTCCGACTCTTACGCCGACCGTTGGTTCTGGGCTCCCGAAGTCTACCACGTCAACGGAAAGTTCTATATGTTCTATTCGGCCGACGAGCACATCTGTGTCGCTACTTCGGACAGTCCCGAAGGGCCGTTCCGCCAGAGCGAGCAGAAACCCATCTGGAACGAGAAGAGCATCGACACCGATCTCTTCATTGACGACGACGGCACACCTTATCTATATTTCGTGCGCTTCACCGACGGCAATGTCATATGGGTGGCAGAGATGGAGAAAGACCTCATGTCAATAAAGACCGAGACTCTGCGCCAGTGTGTCAAGGCCGAAGAACCATGGGAGACCGTACAGGCCAAAGTGGCCGAAGGCCCGTCTGTTCTGAAAAAAGACGGCAAGTACTACATGCTCTATTCGGCCAACGACTATCAGAGCCAGCTCTACGGCGTAGGCTATGCTACGTCCGACTCGCCGATGGGGCCTTGGACGAAGTACGGCGGCAATCCGATACTTCAGAAGGTGCCTTCGGCAGGACTCGTCGGAACCGGACACGGTGCACCGTTCCAGACCGTTGACGGTAAGTGGAAATATATTTTCCATGCCCACTGGAGCAAGATGTCGGTCCAGCCCCGCACGTCCTATTTCCTCGATTTCAATATCGACAGTGACGGTGTGGCCACCATCGGCGGCAAGCTCATAAAGCCCCGTGTGCTGAAATAAGTTTTTTACGTCATTCCAGCACGTCCAAATCTATCTTAAACAACGAACCTCATAACGTATAATATGAACATACATTTGATAAAACAAAGAATAGCCTCGTCGCTCCTCTTTCTTTTGACAGGATGCGTGAGCCTGATGGCCCAGGAAGCCTTCAAGGTGCGAGGCAACGTCGCCGATGCCAACCGTGAGCCTGTAATCGGCGCTTCGGTTAAGGTGAAAGGCACGCAGACAGGTACTGTCACAGACGCAGACGGTAACTATGAGATTACGACACGAAAAAACGCCACTCTTGTGTTCAGTTCGCTGGGATTCGTGTCGCAGGAGATTCCGGTGAACCGTAGCGGCATAATCAACGTGACACTACAGGAACAGACAGGTAAGCTCGACGAAGTAGTTGTCGTAGGATACGGCACACAGAAAAAGATAAGCGTTACCGGAGCTGTGTCGAACATCTCTACCAAAGACCTCGTGCGCCAGTCTACGCCGTCGCTTAGCAACACTCTCGGCGGACAGATTCCGGGACTCATCACCCGACAGGCTACCGGCGAACCGGGCTACGACCAAGCCAGCGTATACATACGCGGTTTCGGCACCTGGACCAACCGTGCCCCTCTGGTGCTTGTCGACGGTATAGAGCGCGACATGAACACCATCAACACAGAAGAAGTGGAGAGCATATCGGTGCTTAAGGATGCTTCGGCAACAGCCGTTTACGGTGTGCGCGGAGCAAACGGCGTGATACTCATCACCACCAAGAAGGGTACTATGGGCAAGCCGAAGATAACACTTCGTACCGAATTTGCCACGCTTCACGGTCTGCGTTACCCCGAATACATAGATGCAGCCGAATATGCCAGTCTGACCAATGAGGCGCGCCGAAACGTAGGAATGCAGAACATGGCTTACACCGACGAGGAAATAGAACTCTACCGCGACGGTTCGAGTCCTTACCTGTATCCGAACGTCAACTGGGTAGACAAGATATTGAAGAAAAACACTACCCAGAGCATCACCAACCTCAACATAAGCGGAGGTAATGAGATCGTGCGTTATTTTGTCAACGTGGGCTATACCACACAGAGCGGACTCTATCACGACAACGGCGACAATGCATACAGCACCAATGCCCGCATCAACCGTTACAACTACCGTTCGCGTGTGGATGTCAATCTGACCAAGGACCTTTCGGTAGAACTCGGCGTGGGCGGAATAATCCAGAACCGGAATTTCCCAGGACGCAGCCAGTATGACATATTCACGGCTGTGCGCATGACTCCGGCTCTGTCGTTCCCTTACAAGAACCCTGACGGCACACCCGGAGCAAATCCGACATACGTGGGCAACAACCCCTGGGCAATGGTGACACAGAGCGGATACGAAACCCAAAACTGGAACACACTTCAGGGTACGTTCTCGGTACACTGGGATCTGTCTTCGCTTGTGACCAAGGGCTTGTCGGTGAACGGACGGTTCGCCTACGACCACTACTACTCGAACAATAAGGTTTACGGCAAGGACTACGAGGTGAAGCAATATGTCGGCGACGACGCGGAAGGCAACGCCATCTACAACATACTGCGCAACGAGAACATCAAGAACGTCACTCTCAACGAGAGTGCCAACCGTGCCATATACTATGAGGTGTCGGCCAACTACGACCGTTCGTTCGGGCCGCACAACGTGGCAGGAATGTTCCTCTTCAACCGCCGCGACTATGTCGACCTGCGCAATACCAACCGCGTAGGTTCTGTGCCATACCGCAGACAGGGCATAGCCGGACGTGTGAGCTACAACTATAAGACTCGCTATTTCGCCGAGTTCAATTTCGGCTATAACGGTTCAGAGCAGTTCCCTCCCGGAAAGCGTTTCGGTTTCTTCCCGTCAATATCTCTCGGCTATGCCATCAATAACGAAGGCTTCTGGAACCAGAACTGGGCCGTGAGCACCTTGAAACTGCGCGGTAGCTACGGTGAGGTCGGCAACGACATATCGGGCAGCGACCGTTTCCTCTATCTGACGACGATGAACATGGATACTTCAGCCGGACACATGGGCAAGGATGGCAACAGCTATCAGGTAGGTATCACCGAAGGACAGATCGGTACACCAAACGTGACGTGGGAGAAATCGAAGAAGCTGAACGTAGGTGTAGACCTTGGATTCTTCCACGATGCCCTCACCCTTAACCTCGACTATTTCTCTGAGAAGCGTTCGGGCATACTTCTTCAGCGTGGCACCATTCCGGTTCTGGCCGGATTCTCGGGGGCAAGCACACCTCGCGGTAATCTCGGAAAGGCCGAGAATCATGGCTTCGAGGCAGCCCTGGAGATGAAGAAGACTCTCAAGAACGGACTGTTCTACTCGCTGCGCGGCAACTTCTCGTTCGCACGCAACAAGATAATAGAGAACGACGAACCTCATCCTAAGTATGAGTATCAGGACGCTCGCGGTCGTCGTATCGACCAGACGTTCGGACTCGTGGCCATCGGTTTCTTCAAGGATCAGGACGACATAAACAACAGTCCGAAGCAGATGTTCCAGAGCGTAGTGCGCCCGGGTGACATCAAGTATAAGGACGTGAACGGCGATAACGTGGTCGACGAGTACGACCGTGTTGCCATAGGCGACCCGCGAACACCTGAAATAATGTTCGGATTCGGCGGTACGGTGGCATGGAAAGGCTTCGACGCAAGCCTCTTCTTCACCGGTGCAGCCAAGACCAGCTTCTTCCTCGAAGGCTCTACGGTGTATCCGTTCCAGAGCGGTGAAGGCACATGGAACGTGCTGCGCGAAGTATACGACAACCGTTGGACTCCGTCAACTGCAGCTACGGCCAAGTATCCGATAGTAATCAACGGCAACAGCCCCAACAACTACCAGACATCAACGATGTACATGCGCAACGGTTCGTACTTGCGTCTGAAAAGTGCGGAAGTAGGCTACACGTTTAAGGGTGCGTTTGTCGACCGTATGTGGATGGACAGCATACGTCTGTTCTGTAACGGCCAGAACCTCGCTACGTTTGACTACATTAAGATAGTAGACCCCGAGTCGAACAACGGTGTCGGCAACTACCCGTTGCAGATGACAATCAACTTTGGTGTGCAAATCAACTTCAAGTAAAGTAAAATCTAAGACAATGAATATCAGAAAATATATGAAGGCTGCCGGTGCTGGTCTGTGTCTGGCGGCTGTGACAGGGCTTACCTCGTGTGCCGACTACCTCGACAAGACCCCCGACGACGGAACCTCGGTGTCGCTCGAAGACGTGTTCAACAACGAAGTCTATGCCGAACGATATTTGCTCAAAGCCTACGACTATCTCCCGTGCGAGAACAACTATAACGACAACGACTACTGGGCGTTGAGCGCTTGGAGCGGTGCTTCTGACGAAATGAACGTGACGTGGACTTACCCCATGTGCAAGGAGATGAACCGTGGCAGCTGGAATC
>CALBJK010000220.1 GCA_937892695.1 uncultured Prevotella sp. | reverse complement strand
TCAAATGCTCTTGATCGCAGATTTTTTGCGGAAGTTATTTTTTGAACATTACTATGTAGATACTTAAAAGGTGGGTTCTAAAAATTATTTGTCAGGACAATTCTCAGTGAGCAGTTAGGAGGCGACTTATCAGTGAGCAGTTAGGCGACAAGTCCCTATAATCTGGAGCTTGCCGCCTAACACACTGTATTTTAGATTAAACCGCCTATTCCTCTAACGTCGCTTGAGCCGCCGCGAGGCGCGCTATGGGTACTCTGAACGGGGAACAACTTACGTAGTCCATGCCAATCTTAGCGCAGAACTTAACCGAAGAAGGTTCACCACCATGCTCACCACAGATACCTGTGCGCAGCGTCTTATTGGTTTTATGTCCGTCAGACACAGCTTTCTTTATAAGAAGCCCTACACCTTCTTGGTCGAGAACCTGGAATGGGTCAACTTTAAGAATTTTGTTGTCAAGATAAGTGGGCAAGAAACTTGCAATGTCGTCACGCGAATAGCCGAATGTCATCTGCGTAAGGTCATTCGTACCGAACGAAAAGTAACTTGCAAACTCTGCAATCTTGTCCGCGATTAAGGCTGCACGCGGTATTTCAATCATTGTACCGACAGTATAGTGCACTTCCATGCCTTCAGCTACAAACACATCTTTTGCCACTCGGTCTATTATCTCCTTCTGCAACTGAAGTTCTTTAGCCGTGCCTATCAGTGGCACCATAACTTCGGGATGTGGGTCAAAGCCTTCTTTCTTCAGTTCTACGGCTGCTAGCATGATGGCCTTAGCCTGCATCTCTGTGATTTCCGGATAGGTTATACCCAGACGGCAGCCACGGAGCCCCAACATCGGATTATGTTCGCACAAACTGTCAACACGTTGCTTGACTGCTTCCAAAGGCAGGTTCATGTCTTTGGCCATCGTTTCCTGTCCTTTCTTGTCGTGAGGTACAAACTCATGCAATGGAGGATCCAAGAGACGAATTTTGACATCAAGTCCGTCCATAGCCTTCAATATACCCTTAAAGTCTTCTTTCTGTAAGGGTAGGAGTTTAGCCAGTGCTTTTTTGCGGCCTTCAGTGTCGTTGGCAAGAATCATCTCACGCATGGCCACAATTTTGTCTTTCTCGAAGAACATGTGTTCAGTTCGTGTAAGCCCCAAGCCTTTCGCCCCGAAATTACGTGCCACCTGTGCATCGTGTGGAGTATCTGCGTTGGTGTAAACATCAAGTTTTGAATACTTGTCGCACAAATCCATTAATTTTTTGAAATATCCGGATACCTCAGCATCTTTTGTTTTCACATCGCCTTCATACACTTGGCCGGTAGAACCGTTGATGGAAATGTAGTCGCCTTCTTTTAATACATTACCGTCAATTTCTACGGTATGTGTCTTGTAGTCAACATGTAGGTCGCCTGCTCCGCAAACGCAACATTTACCCATACCACGAGCCACCACGGCAGCGTGAGAAGTCATACCGCCACGACAAGTCAGCACGCCTTCTGCTGCTGACATTCCGGCCAAATCCTCTGGAGATGTCTCCATGCGTACCAATACCACTTTGTGACCTTTTTCATGCCACTTTGCAGCATCATCTGCAAAGAATACAATCTGACCTGAAGCCGCACCAGGAGATGCCGGTAAACCACGGGTCAGAACCTTAGCTTTAAGTAAAGCATCCTTGTCAAATACAGGATGAAGCAATTCGTCCAATTTGTTAGGTTCGCAACGCAACAGGGCTGTCTTTTCATCTATTTCACCCGCATCCATCAAATCCATTGCAATTTTCACCATTGCCGTTCCGGTGCGTTTGCCGTTTCGAGTCTGTAAGAACCAAAGTTTTCCTTCTTGAACTGTAAACTCCATGTCCTGCATGTCATGGTAGTGCTTTTCTAGTTTATCCTGAAGACAGTTAAGTTGAGAATAAATCTCCGGCATTGCCTCTTCCATCGAAGGATACAGTCTGGCACGTGTTTCTTCATCAATACCTTGCAGTTTGGCCCAACGCAGAGAACCTTCTTTGGTTATTTGCTGTGGGGTTCTGATACCGGCTACGACATCCTCACCCTGAGCGTTAACGAGATATTCACCGTTAAACAAGTCTTCTCCTGTAGCTGCATCACGGCTGAAACATACTCCGGTAGCCGAAGTATTGCCCATATTTCCAAAAACCATTGCCATTACTGTAACAGCAGTACCCCACTCTGCTGGTATGCCTTCCATCTTTCTGTAAAGAATGGCGCGTTCGTTCATCCAGCTGTCAAATACCGCGCAAACAGCTCCCCACAACTGTTCCATCGGATCGTCGGGGAAAGAACAACCGGTCTGTTTCTTTATGGCATCCTTGAACAATTCCACCAACAGCTTCAGCTCTTCTACATTAAGTTCGTTGTCAAGCGAAATGCCGCGTTTAGATTTAACGTTCTGAATGATTGCCTCAAACGGATCTATGTCTTCTTTGTTTACAGGCTTCATACCCAAGACAACATCTCCGTACATCTGAACAAAACGACGGTAGCTGTCGTATGCGAAACGTTCATTGTTCGTTTTTCTGGCAAGTCCTTCGACTACATTGTCATTGAGTCCGAGGTTAAGTATTGTATCCATCATTCCAGGCATCGATGCTCTGGCACCTGACCTTACTGATACGAGCAATGGATTGGACGGATCACCAAACTTCGAATTCATAAGTTTTTCTATATGTCCAACTGCTTTTTCGACTTCATCTCTAAGCAGTGCAACAACTTTTTCCTTACCTTTTTTAAAATATTCGTTGCAGACATCAGTAGTAATAGTAAAACCAGGAGGTACTGGTACTCCGATAAGATTCATTTCGGCAAGGTTAGCCCCTTTTCCGCCCAAAAGATTCCTCATTTCGGCTTTTCCTTCGGCTTTTCCATTGCCAAACGTATAAACTCTTTTTACGTTCATAGTTGGTTAATATTTAGTTTTTAATATGATCTTCCACAAAGATAATGCAAATGAGCGACAAAAGAGCATGCTCGCAATTGCCCGGATGCAACTTATCATCTACAAAGATAAACTTTATTTATAAAAGTACAAAAAAAATAGTACGAAAATTGAAAAGCTTAGATTACAAATTCAAATAATAAGTTAATAGACAACATTCAGCCAAGACATATTTATAATTATAACGACCGCATTATGCTGATTTGGGGTTAAACGAGTTTGGAAGATTGAAGAAGAGTCATTGCCATTGACGATTTTGATTAACGCAGCTTGCTATGAAACTCTATCAATCCTTTCATCGGACTTTTCTCAACAGTTCCTATTAATAAATTCTCCTTTTTTGCAGCCTTTTCCAAATATTCCTTATAATAAAAGGCAATGCTTCCAATTGCATTCACCGGTAAGTCGGGTCTGTCATATTTGGCCACATTGTTTTTTAGAAAATTTCTGAAATTGTCCACAATAATGTCTTCAAGTAATGGTTGGCTTTTGACATGTCGGCTTATGAATGACGACATTGATGCCAAAAATCTGTTTGGACAATTCTGGTGATACACGTTAAAGAGTATTTTTTCTAAAGTCAAAGAAGTTTCTCTCAAGAATTCATCAAACAGTGTAGAAGGCAATCTATGCTTGAACAGCGCGTTGATGAACATTTTACCCAAGACGGCTCCGCTGCCTTCGTCACCAAGCACGTAACCTAAAGGCGGAATATTCATTATGATGTCATTCCCGTCATAAAGACACGAATTTGCGCCTGTTCCTAAAATACAGGCTATGCCTTGTCGGTTGGCAAGCAACGCACGTGCGGCTCCGTACAAATCGCTATAAACTTCGATTTGAGTGTTTTCCGGAAATAAGGCTTCAAGAAGTGCCTTTATTTTACATATACCATTGCCTACGCACCCTGCACCGTAATAAAATACGGAAATTTTGTCATAACATTCCGCATCCATTTGTTCGAGAACATTAAAGACCTCGTGCAACATTGTCTCTATGTAGGGAGTTTCGTTTGTTATGGCGTTGATTCCATTTGTCGATAAATTTATCCTTTTATTCTCATCACAAAGACACCAGTCTGTCTTTGTGCTGCCGGCATCGGCTATAACAATAATCTGCCTCTTCATTTTAAGAACAAGAAATAGACAACTGCCAAAATGGCAAGCACGACGACGATACATACGGTCTTAAAAAGACAACCGGCTACTTTTTTCACCAAAACAACACCTACAATCAAACAAATGATGCAGAAAATATAATATAAAAAATGAGAATCCATCTTAATTTTATTATAAAACGACTGAATGTTGACTTTGATGCAATCCTTGTGCTACAGCCATCAAGCTCCAAATTTAGGAATAAAGATTATGGCAGGTTCTATAAATCTGACGTACCATATAGAACCTACCACACATTTCTATTAATGCTCAAGCAATGACATTATTGCATGTCATACACTACCTGCATAAGTTTTTTCCCTAGCTGCTCAGCTTCTTCCATTGTATGAGCTTCGCTGTACACACGTATTATCGGCTCTGTGTTCGATTTGCGAAGATGCACCCATTTGTCCGCGAAGTCTATTTTCACACCGTCAATGTCTGTGATGTGTTCGTTTGCGAACATTTGTTTTACCTTTTCAAGTATCGCATCGACATCTGTCGTCGGAGTAAGGTCTATTCTGTTTTTGGCAATGAAATAGTCAGGAAACATCTTTCTGTATTCGCTAACTTTGCAACCTTTATGTGCAAGAGCCGACAAGAACAACGATATTCCAACAAGAGCGTCACGACCGTAATGGCTTTCTGGATAGATTACACCTCCGTTTCCTTCGCCGCCAATCACAGCACCCACTTCTTTCATTTTCGTCGTGACATTCACTTCGCCGACGGCCGATGCGTAATATTTACCGCCATGCCTTTCGGTAACATCACGTAATGCCCGTGTCGAGCTGAGATTAGAGACGGTATTTCCTGGCTTATGCGAAAGTATGTAGTCTGCAACACTCACAAGCGTATACTCTTCGCCGAACATCTTTCCGTCCTCACAGATAAAAGCCAGACGGTCGACATCCGGGTCGACAACAATGCCAAGGTCATAATCACCACTCGACATTTTACCCATAATCTCGCTGAGGTTTTTCTCCAGCGGTTCCGGATTATGTGCAAAATTACCGTCAGGCGTACCGTTGATAAACGTATACTCAACACCTAAGGCATCGAGCAACTGTGGCAGTATTATACCGCCCACACTGTTTATCGAATCAACGCAAACTTTAAAATGAGCTTTCTTTATTGCTTCAACATCAACCAATTTCAGATTCAGCACATTCTGTATATGTTTACGGTCAAATGTATCATCCTTTGAATAATGTCCTAAGTGGTCAACGTCTGCATAATTGAAATTTTCTTTTTCAGCTATTTCAAGAACTTTGTTTTCATCCTTTTTGGTAAGGAATTCACCGTTACTGTTGAGCAATTTCAAGGCATTCCATTGACGTGGATTGTGACTGGCTGTGATTATCACCCCACCGTCTGCACCAGACATTATTACGGCAAGTTCTGTGGTAGGAGTGGTCGCCATGCCTATATCTGTTACGTCCACACCCATGCCCATCAACGTACCGCAGACAATCTTCCTTACCATGTCGCCTGAGATACGGGCATCACGTCCCACTACTATATGGCAACGTCCCGTTTTCTTACGGTCTGCCATAATAAAAGAAGCGTATGCTGATATAAACTTGACTATATCCAGCGGATTCAAAGTGTCTCCGGTATGTCCGCCGATAGTACCACGGATGCCGGAAATAGATTTTATAAGAGTCATATTAACGGTATTGTTTAAATTCCTCGTTCATATGTTATTTCATACATGCAGGGATAAACGCCCTGCGTGGCATACGTCTGTCCCTGACTATGTGGCACAATAAGATTTACTTTTGCGATTTCGTCACCCTCATTTTGCGGACGGCCTACGTTTATATATGAAAAAGGCTCAAGCCATCCTCCAGGAACTGACGTGCTGCCATAAGCCGTATACATAAGACTTCCGTTTGAAGCCGTGCTGAACGCCCCTGTAAAAGTGCCCGACGTGTTCGTCACCGACATTTTGTCAGGCATATAAGAGAAAGCTCCGACATTGTTAGTAAGCTGCAACGTATCAGTCAGAATGTTGAATTCGGAAAAACGGCAAAGCACAGTAACTGTCTCCCCGTCTTTTATTTTCTCTCCGCAACCTTTGCGGACAATCTGCATGTAGACTCCGCTGCTTTCAAAAAGAACATACTGGTTCTTGGAAACATCGGTTGTAGAGTCCTGTGCGAAAAAAGTCTTTTCGGAGATCACATTTATATGGTGGTCGGCAATATACTGATTTATTGCCGAACGTTCTTTCTTTTTCTGGTCTGCGTATGTCTCGGAGTCGCTGCACGAAGCAAAAACTATGACCCCGACCATCGCCAAAAACAACAATTTAAGTTTATTCATTCTATCGTTTGTTATGAAAACAATCTGTTTAATCAGTATGCACCTTATCTGTTCGCATGAAATCAAAACAATGCAAAGATAGTAATTTTAAAGAATATTATATCAGCAAGTACAGAAAAATTAATCTTATTCAACTTTCATTTCAACAGTTCTGCATAATAGGCTATCGCACGTTTCACTGTCTTCTCGGCTTCTTCCAGAGATGAATAAATACGTCCGCCACTAGCATTCAGATGACCGCCTCCGTTGAAGAACTCAGCAGCCATCTTGTTGCAAGGGAAATCATCGACAGACCTCAGGCTTACCCAAATAAGGTTGTCTTTGCGGTCATCCTCTCGCAATGAGATTGAAAGCTTCATACCCTTTATCCTCAATGGTTCGTTTACAAGTCCTTCGGCATCACCTTTTATGAAATGGAAATTCTTCATATCCTGTCTCGATATGGAGAAGAAAGATGCATGATAATCGGAATAAACGTTCAATTTGTGACACATAATGTAACCACGCATTCTTATTGCCCACGGACTGAAGTTGTTGAAGACATTTCTGTAAATTTTATCTTTATCAATGCCTTTAGCCAGTAGTTGGCTTATTATGAAGTATATTTCAGGACTGCCCGAATTGTAAGTAAAGCCTCCCGTATCGGTCATCATTCCGCAATATATTGAAGCCGCACACTTAGGAGTCATGCTTTCGAATCCTCCCAATTGCCATATAATACGGAATATAAGTTCTGAAGTGCTGCTCATTTCTGGATGCGACATGGAAAGGACAGCATCGATATCCGGTGAAAGGTGATGGTCTATCATAACCTTCTTTGCTGGTGAGGCATCAAGAACAGGTTGCATCTCGTCTACTCTGCTCGTACTATTGAAATCGAGGCAGAAAACCAAATCAGCATTGTCGAATAGGTCTTTTACCTTATCTGGATGTTTGTCGTATCGGACTGTCTTATCCGAATATGGTAGCCATTGCAGAAAATCAGGAAACGCATCCGGCAATACAATCTCGGCTGTTTTCCCTCGCCCGGCCAAATAGTCCATCCATGCAATTGACGACCCCAGTGCATCTCCGTCAGGTGACTTGTGACAGCAAATTACAATATTTCTCCCTTCATCTATCAGGTCATTAATCTGCTGTTCTTTTTCGTTTGTCAATATGTTAATGTTCATAGCGTCTGCAAATGTAGTGAATAAATGCTGATATCACAAGTATTTGAATGTAATTTGTGAATTGAGTTGCTATCCGAATTGAAAATCAAGAAGATTATCTTCAATAATCCCTCAAATCAGCAACGGCCTTAACCAATTGAACCCCAACCTGTTTGTTTTTACAACAGATTGAGGCTCAATCTTCTGGTTTCAGCTATAATTCCTTATCTGACTGCTATTTTTACAATTTTCTTTGTTCCGTCCACTGCCACGGCATTCACTATGTATGTACTGCGTTGTGGTACATCCAAAGTTGTCGATGTGGCATTTTCAGGCAAATCCGACAACGTAACGAGCGAACCGTCTTTATTGTACACTCTTACAATCTTCAATCCGACAAGCGAAGTCACCGTAATTTCGCCGGTTCTGACGGAATACACACTTACATCATTATCTGTAACATCAGACATTGGTACGTTCGTTGCAGAAGCACCCAACAGATAGTAGCGTCCCGCGCTGTTAGCATCGACAGTTAACGTGAAGCCGTCTGTAAGCGGCGTGCTGGTCTTCAGTTGTGCGTCATATAGTTGTGGATTGCCGTTTGCCGTAACGTTGTCGAAGCGCAGTGTCAGTCCGCTGCCTGTACTTCCGACCGTGCCAAGTGGTATGTGTCTGCCAGCCGTGCGGTTCACGCTGAGAGCATAGTTGCCGCCCACGGTGTAGACACGTGGCAAATCGCCATTGCTGTTGTCGATGAACAACTCCGCATCCTCATTGTCAACGAAGCCCTCTGATGCACCTTCGTCAAACGCTACGACTGCCACCGTACTATGTCCGCCAGCGTCAGTGGCTGTTATGCGAAGCGGTGTCTTTGCCGCAATGGTGGTAACCGCACTTGTAAGTACCTGCATATCTTGAGTGAACTTTACCTCTTTTGCACTCTCACCGTCTTTCAACTTAACGAAAAACGACCTCAGCGGAGATATGACATTGCCTGTTGAAACATTTGTGCTAAAATCTGGAGTTCCAGCATTGCCATCGCTCTGCCAATACTGACCAGTCAAAGAACTATTCTCTTTAAAGAACGCATTCATATCAAGTCCTGACATATACGGATTACCTACCAAGAAGTAGCCGTTGTTCTTGTCCTGTCCTTTCAAAGTGACGATTATAGGCTGTCCTTTTCCAGAATCTCCGTAATGATAAGGCTTACGCTCAAACAGAGTATCTGTTATCAGACGATAGGCATAATTGCCCCTTGCTATGTTCTTTGATGAACCTGAAACATTGCCGTCCTTATCATAATAAGAATAAGTCTTGTCATCCTTCGGCAGACGGAAGACAGCTTCGTTCTTCATCACCTTCAGCGAGAAGCCATGTCCTGGCAAATAGTCGTCCTTAGCATCTACATCGTTGAACAATCCGCTCCATGTACCCTTCAATGCTACATTATTAATTGAACTGTTCAGAGGTTTATGTTCAGCAGCGCCCATATCCCATCCACGCTGGTAGACGGCGGGATCTGTACGACTGTTCTGGTTCTTGGCAAATGTTATAGGCGTGAACAATTCATTTTTGTCCTCATAATCCTTATCCTTGTTACCCGTGTAGAAATCGCCGGCCACAACGCCTTGCAGCGGTGAGGCAAGTGAAAGCCACTTGTTCGGTTCCAACCGATAGTCTATCCAGGCTCTGTTATAAATAAGGTATTCTGGATGTAGCATCTCAACACCTGGTTTGAACAATATTTTGTCTATCCAGTATGTTCTGAACATCTGCGACTCCATCCTCTTATCCTTGTTCTCAACGACAAGCAAGTCATATTGTATGTTCTCGGTAGGAGGATTTATGCTATTGGTAGTTTTCCAATTCTTATCTTGGTCATACCCTGCAGGATACAACTGCACCTTACTATTGTCTGCCATCACAACCTTACTGAAGTGCATCGGCACGTAAGCCTGCGTGGTAGTGTTTCCATCCTCTGGATATTTATCTGAATCCGGTTTGTTCAGCTCCGTCTTATTCGGAATACGTCTCCAGTTAGAGTCATTGCTCCAGTTATCATTTCCTGTCTTGTTTGTCCATTCTAAGTACTCCGGCACTACAAGCATCTTTATGTGCAGCACGCCATAGCATGAGTTACCGGCTGAAGCCGTGGAGTTGCGCTCCTCAAAGCCCACATTGAACGAATACCAATAGCCTTCCCTTGGCTTAAACTTGAAGCCCGAAGTGTTACCTATCTCCTCAGCCAGTATGCCTTCAAGGTCGAAGTGCAGCTTTACGAAGTCCACCTTGCCCTGGTCAGCCTGTCTCAGTGCCTCCAGTTCGTCTACCTTGCCTATCGGCAAGCCGTAACGGTCATCGTTATTGTCAACAAACGCTTTCATTTCAGGGTCGTTAGTGTCGAGCAAGTAAATAAATCTACGGCTCTCATGCATCGTATCTATGGGACCGAGCCTGTCGGCGGTTTGGGTTACGAAAGTCGGCTTACGCAGGTTGAGCCTCATGCTGTTATCGGCATCATTGGCTGCTTTTATCTGATGAAGACCGAGGCGAACGTTGGCGGCAAAGATAGTACCGTCTGAATTGTTCTTCGGATAGGCTATGCCGTTGAAGCCGAGCTGCACCGTGGGAGCACCATCTCTCACAGAAATAGTAATGGCTGTGGGTGACCAACAGGTGTATGTCTCCTTGTCTACCGAAATCTCTTGCTTCACGGGAGTGACCACAAGGTTAAGGCCTGACTTAAGAAGACGTATGTCGAGGTTTTCTTTGTAAAGAGTCAGTTTGCGGTTATGTCTTCCTTCATCGGGAATGGAATCCTCGATATAGTACTTTAGCAAATCATACATATCTTGAGTGAACACGCCCTTTGGTTCTTCAAGAGTTGACGATGTAGGATAAGCCTCGCGGAACTTCAACAATGCGTTGCGTAGGGTCTCATTGCCGAATTTGTTGTTCTCCATATCATATTCTTCGAGTGTTCCAAAGAACCAGTCGAATTTCACGGGATCGGTAATGTATTTATATATCTGATTGCCGTCAGCGTCTTTCTCGCCTGTTGGATAACGCATCTTCACTTCAAAGTTGAGTTGCTGGTTCACGCAATACTCGTCATTGGTTGGGTCAAACAGTTCACCCTCAACCCATACTTCATTAAGTCCGGTCACATAGAACTCGGTCTTGACGCCACAAGGGTCTTCGGCGCTCTTAAACGAATTATAGTCAGGAAGCCTTGTCGCACCAAAGTCGTCACTTATAATCATCAGGTATGGGCGGTTTGGCTTCAAGTCGCCATAGAAGTCTACGGCAAGGTTTTGCTCACCGTCAGCATCAGAGCTGTAGAATGCGCCTCGACTTGTTCCTCCTACATTGACCATGTTTAGTTCAGCCAAGCTTTCACCTTTCTTATATTGCCTGTTGTCAGTAAACTTGGTATAGTAGTGCAGTTGAACCTTATCATACTTATTATTGCCACTGCTTAATTTCACGACCGAAGCCTTTATGGCATCAACCACGTTGCTTTTAGAGCTGTTAAGTGCGGATTCATATTTATTCTTGTCGACAATAACAAAGCTGATGTTCGACATGTCCTTACCGTCTTTGTCCTTAATGCCGCCCTTGCCGCCCGTACGTGACAAAAGGCGATTCCAGTCGAGCTTCATGCTTAGCAAGGTGCTGTCGCCCTCGCATGATGCTACAAGCTGCACAACCGTAGCTGACGGCTGGGCAAGATACACCCGCACGTCATCGATATAGAAGTCGCCACCCTCAGTACTCAACGAGTTGTTGTCCAACTGAAGGGCGTATGACTCATAATCAACGTTTCCCTTATTTATGAACGAGAAGAACAAATGCATCCATTCGTTCTTTTTATTTCCACAACCAGGAATATTTTTATTAAGATTGTCCGTGCGGCGCACCTGCCCTGTGTTGTAACGATACATAGGATGGCTTTTCCCGTTTTCGTCAATGCCGACAATAGTCATAAGCATTCCTGCCCCTGCACCCGAACTGGCTAATCCTGCTTCTTTAATCCAAGCGGAAACAAACAGTTCAGAACCTTGGCAGAGATTTTCCTTGAAAAGAAGACGCGCTACATTACCGGGACGGTCGGAGGCATCAATATACAAATGGTATGTTCCACCTGAAGGATTTTTAGGAGTATCGACCCCTTCTTCCGTATAATCGCTTGTTATTCCATAATATCCCCATTGGGGCAAGAAATCCTTGTCTTTATATTCATAGTCATTCTCTTTAGAACCGTCAAAAAAAGCGTATGAGCTGTAATCCCAGTTCATCGGGAATGGATAATATCTGTTTCGTCTATCTTTCAAGTCATACATGGCAAGCCCCTTACGTACGTCTTCTGAATAGTCAAAGTCGAGAGACGTGAGCAACTTATAGTCGGAATTATCCAAAGCCTTTGGCGTGAAGTTCCGGTATTTTGCCCATGTGCTGTATGGTTTCTTCGACGCATCGAACGACTTACTGTCGAGCGTGTCCACGATTGACTGGGTGAGCAGAGTGACGCGGTCTAAGAACAGCAGCTTGTAGCGGGCGATATTATATGTAACACCGTCGACTGTCTTTGTAACAAGTATTGTGGCACGGGTAGAGTCAGGCACAGCCTTTATGCCATGCCCCAATTTTGATTCTGGATAGTCAAACTGTATCAGTCGTTTGGCTGCGGTAACAGTTGTAGTTAAATTTGACAATTCCCCATTGTTTTCTCCCCACTTTACAGAAAGAGTTGTTATGTCTTTCTTCGCTTTGTCATTCAAATAAGGAATGGCGTATGAGTATGCGTCCTTTGAAAGCGATACGGCATCAGAAGCTAAAGCGTTACTTTTTTCGTTCTGCCGACCATTCAATCGTGTTGCCGGGAATGTTATTTCATATTCCTCAAGATATTTCTTTCCCTCATCTTCCGTTCCACCTTGATAGGCAGGGTTCTTCAACCGTCCATGTCCGTTCAGCCACATTTCAGTCTCACCGTCTTCAGGAGAGTTGCGGTCATCAACTGAAGCGATGTAGAACAACACACGATGAGTCAGCGTAGGCTCATAGAACTTAGTGTTATCATCCAACTTATCATTTATCTTATCAAACCATCCTCTTTGACCAGAAGTGAATGTCTCGGTAAAGTCTTTGTAGCTCGATACGTCACACGCCACGACAAACCAATGGTCATCAACACTGGCGTGAGGAAACCATGCCTTGAATTCCTCTCTTGTTGGATAGTAGAAATCTGTCTTCAATAAAGTATTCGGATTATAATCTTTATTAAGCGGTTTGGCAATATAACCGTTATCAAAGCGGTAGAATTGTTTTTTCCCTGCTGCAGGCGTAAGGAGGTCTACCACATCATCATTGCCTGTTTGCGTCTGAAATGTCCTGTCCGTGCGGAATGAATACCATCGCTGGTAACTTCTGGCCGATAAAGCATTGCCAAGAAAATCAGGTACCACCAGACGCACGGTCTGCCCACGGTGCATATATATGGTGTCAATATAGGTGTGGGCGGCCTGTATCGAGTCTATCGGGAAATCAGGAATAAGATGATTACCCGATGTGGTGAACATCTTCAACTCATCGTTAAAGGAGTCTTGCGCCTTTGAGCCTTCATCCACCTGATCGCGGAAGTCATACCACTTGGAATGCTTGTGCAGGATTTTCTTATCCTTGTAATCATTAATATAATAATCGCCTTTCTTCGGTCCAGACCATGAGACCTGTGCCACAGCGCAGTCTGCCCACCCCAAAACAAGCAAGAACAGCAGCAAACGTACACAGGCTGCGCCAAGACAACGTGAATGAGGGCGAAGCACTGAAAGCGTGCCACTTCCACGTCTAACAACCCCACTGAGGCGGTACGGATTTATGTGCATATTTATCATATCTTATATTTTTTGTTTTCTGTTCAATTTTCCTTTATCTTCTCAATCCGCAAGCCGTATTAACAGCCATATCTTCAACAACATAGAAGGACAGAAAACAAAATACAAGTGCTTTGGAATATTTATACTGTTAATATCCTAAGATTTACAGGAAGATGCTTGTTTCCTGTCCCAATATGTCAAAGAGCAATGTGTATTGTCTTTGGCATTCTCGTTAGAGCAATGCCTGATGTCATTTTTTTATTTATTCCAAGACTGCACACCATCTTTTCTGATGAACAGCATCGGCGACGGTTTATGCTTTAGGGCAGATACTCTGCCCCTCACCTTGTAGAATTCTTCGAGTGGCTTTGTGGTTATCTTCACCTTGCACGTGCGGCTGTAATCATTGCTTTTGCCATTGAGCCGCCATGAGGCAGTGAGGTCGAACACATGTGATTTCTCCGGCTGAGCGGTGAAGTAGCCTTCAAGCACTCCTTTCATAACAGTATAGGAGAAATCTGAATGAGGCTCCGTAATCTCTGCCCACGTAAAAGTCTTACTCTCTACATCGGCTTTAAGAGTCGGCGTTATCTTGAATAATGCTCCCTCTGGAATCTCTACGTCGAACGAGCCGTCAGACTTTGCCGTAACCCAGTCCATAACTACTCCTATGGGGGCATACTGAGTTTCTACGGTAAGACCGAAATTACTGCCCGACACCACGGTGATAGGGAAAATGTGATTGCGCGGTATCTCATTACGGTCGGTCTTTGCCTTATAGGTCGCATCAAGACCACCCATCTTTCCTTTTAGCTCCACAGTCAAAGGATGGCCAGAAGGTGTTTCGTTGACGTAGAACTCAATGTATTTTTCCATTCCGGTTTTAGAACTTACATCGTTGGGGAATGTATAACTTAAAGTATCTTCTACGATTTTGCCAAAACCTGTATTTTTTTTCATCAAAGGAACATTTAGTTTCCATTTGCTAATCTTTATTTCTTTTATAAGGAAGTCTGCGTCGACATCCGCATTACCTTCAATACTGAACCGCACCTTACTGACAAGTCGGTCGAGTCCGACCTCTAATTGCTTTGTGTGGTTGAGGTCGTACTTTGTTATTTGCACATCAGTCGTGTCACCGCTCATTGGGATAAATTTGTTTTCCTTAATATTTATGGAACCTGCGGGATCATCCAGACTTACATTATTGAGATCAGGAAAAACATCACCTTCGTTATGTTCAGCACAAGTCTTCATATTTGTAATTCCCCAGTTGGCTAAGGCATATAGATTATATTTGCCTTGCGGAATCTCAATTTCCTCGCTCACGTATTCTTCGAGATTTCCTTTCCGGGCATCAGTGTTAGCGCTTAGGTTAGGCCTTATCACTTTTACTATTTTGTTGTCAGAGTTGACCAAGTACACACAGAGGGCGTTAATAAATTCTCCTTCGGTTGCATTTTGGTCAGTTATGGCGCGTGTCGAGTTGTTTAGGTCGCCTTGTCTTGCGGCTTCAACCTTGATCACAACCTTTACAGGGTCGGAGGTGAACATCTGCTCCTCTCCCGCCCCATCGTCTGAGGAGCAGGACGCAGCCATGAATATGGCTGACAAAGCAGCCACGCACTGTGCAATCCGTCTCGCCACTTTATACAATTGATTTTTCTTCATAGCTGTAACGTTTACATTTCAAGTTGCTCAGAATCAAGCAGTTTCCAGTTCTTTACGTACACCCTTACCTTGATGTTACCTTCTTCAGGAACAGTTCCGCCGATAGAGTAAATGTCTACCACGTTCAACTTATAAACATTGTTGCGCACAATGGCATATTCCATCACGCCGTTGGTTTCATCGCTCCGATCGTTGCTGTGGCGTATCCACCATGTATAATAACACGTGGCATCCTTGTAGACTTTTATACCGAATGGAGCAAGCAACTCACGAGTTGTCTTTCCTTTTACATTACCGAGAGCGACATCAGCCTTGCCTTCAACAGTATTACATACATAGCCATACTTAGATTCCCAGTTTTTTGAATCCTTGTCAAAGGTTCCCAAGTCAATATCAGGAACGGCTATGAGGTCTTCGAGCGAAGCATAGATCTTGTTGTCAAATACGAAGAACGTAGCCCCTTCTTTGTACCCACCTTTCTCTTTTGCAGCTACAGACCCTGCAACAGGCTTGAACTTAGCCTTGAACACTGCTCCTGTAGCATAATGCTTGTCAGCGTTAGCAGCGGACATAGTGTTCTCCATCGTGTAGCCTATGCGGCGATAGCCGTCATTACTTTTACCTTCCAACGTTGCCCCTTCCTTGACATAAGCGGCCCAGTCTTCCGCATCGGGATGGGTTTCATAACGCCAATTACTATAAACGGCCTTCATCTCTTCTGACTCAGGAAGAGATTTTTCATTGCTCCACGGGTCAATCACGTAGTTGGTGTTTATACCCACGTCGGGTGTTTCCTTGCCGAGATAGTCTGGCGTACCGTCAATTTCAGATGCAACACGTTTGAACATATACGTTCCGCCTGTCAGGCTGTTGATAAGTGCTGCACCTTCAATCGTAACTGTTGCATCTTTATAAGATGGGTCAGTACAAGTAAAATCGCCACTTCTCTTATAGTCAACCCTTGCGGCATGGCGTTCAACATCTGTCTTTACAATTAACGGGTCATCAGATGAATAGATTTTTTTTTCGACATTTATTTCTTCAGGCATATCAGCCGTGGCCATGACAAAAGAACTGTAGCCTTGCGAATCGTCGCCGCTCCACGCTCTTTTCTGTATTTTGTCACGCAGATTGCCCAATGTCAGTTTGTTGGGATTTTCTTGAGCAGTCCTGTCCAATTCAGCCCGTTCAACAGAAGAAAGGTTAGCTACAGCAAGGACGTTATATCTGCTATTCCGTTTCAGCGTCATCGGAACAGGCTTAGACGTGTAAGTCTTTTTGTCAGAAGGAGAAAAAACTGAAAAGTCAACCATGTTGGTTCGCGTGAACGTAATATCACCAGCCGAAACCGTATTTATGCCTTTTCCGTCTTTGGGTTTCTCAAAAAAGAAGAGCCTCACATTGTCTATAACGTTCTCGTAGTCTTGCCCTGCCTCCTCGCCGTCGCCATTTTCGCCGCCGTTGGGACTGTATTCTGCAATGCCGTCGGAAGCAACTTGCTTAACGGTTCTACTGCCGTCCAAAGCATCCATTGATACATTCAGACGCACATACACGTCGCCTTTCTGCTCCGTCGGTATGTCGCTGTCGGCCATATCGTCGTGCATGAATGTGCAACCCGTAAGTGCAATAAGCATTGACGAGGCAACCAGCAGCGTTAAGTTTAACTTCCTGTTCATACTCACATACTTTAAAGTTCAGAGTTCTGTATACGCACACTCCATGAGAGCACATGCAGATCCATGTAGACCCAACGTCCCCCGATAAGGAAGAGGTCGAGATAGTAGTCGTGCTGTCGGTCGAGATATTCCTGAGCCGAATATCCGTAGGAAAAGGCATCACGGCCTTGTGAGAGATACGCAGGCAGATTAACGTCTACGACAGCTTCGCCGGTCTTCTTGTTCTTCACAACAAGTTTTGCGTCCTTTGTCACATCATTATTGTAGATGAGGCGGTTAAAGTTTAGTTCGGCATGTACTACATTGCGCTTTTCGTTTTCGTTCGCATCCTCTACGGTATTCCATTCGGCGTAAGGTGTGTATCTGAGTTTGCCGTCGTTTTCGACAGTGTTATCATGGTGTATCAGACCGTTGCTGTCGGTAATGTAAATGTCAAAGTCGCCGGTGGTTATACCCATCGGTTCATCAATCTGTCTGAGCGTCATGGTCAGACGCTTGGTGTCGCGTATCAGCGGCACTGTGGCGAAGGTAGGGCTGTATGTGTCGAGCGGTTCGACTGTAGCTTCTACACCTTCACGGCTCATCCACAAGGTGTCCAACGGTTGTTTTTTGTTCTCAACGTCAAAGAATCCTTCGGCATCAGCCTTGGCTGCACGGTCGAGTCTTACCTGTAGTTTTTCCGGGGCTTCGCCTGTTTGCGGTTCGCTACGACGATACTTCGCGCCGTCTGTGGCGAGAGCTTCATCATAACCTTTCTGCATTGCCATTGCGTAGAGTTTGTACTTGCCGACAGGCAGGTCGGTGAAGTGCATCTTATAACCGTAGCTCTTCAACGCGTCGCCGTCCTTGGCGTTTGTCACCTCGCGTTTCTGAACGAGTTTTCCCGCATCATCGAAAACATAGAGCGTTACCCCTCCTACATGGTCTTTGAAGATGTCGGCGCGGTCGATGTTGTAGTCATACTTGAAATTGACGTACAGCCCCCACGGACAGTCGTCTAGGTCCTCTGTCATCATAGAGCAAGAGGACAGGCCTGCCAACACCGTAGCCGCAGCCGTTACTCCCAGCCATCGGCGTATGCTTGCCTTGTTGAATGATGCCTTTATATTCATGACTATATGTTTTATTTTCTTTGTAATATATCGTAACAGGTTCAAGACCTCATATTTTCTTAACTGGTGATGCCATCTGACTTTTATCAGCAGTCTTTCTCTTTTCCTTAATGTCTGTCGGCTATGCGTTATGTATCAAACAGCATGTTCTGTGCCTCCTTCTTTGCACCGGCACAAAGGTGCTTTCTATTTTGTCCTGCCCTAAGGCGAGCTTTCAGGTAATCACCGGGAAGGGAGTTGTCCTCCCCGATGATTTTAATAAATAAGATGTTTATAATACTACATCGTCTACACGGAGTGCCCACGGCAATACGTTAATCTGAACAGAGATGTAACCCTCATCAGGAGTATCGTCTGGTTTGTCGTTCAGTTCAGGAACAGTTGCGCCACCGATGTGCTTGATACCCATAACGTTAATCTTGTACCAGTTGTTACGAACAACGCCATAACGTCCGAGGTAGCTCTTTGCATCACCCTTATAAACGCTTTCATTGGTGTCATTCATACCAGGCTCAGAACTCCAAGGTGTGTGAACGTCGCCAAAGTGCTTGATGCGCACAGGATAGTATGCGATACCGTTCTTATAAAGGTAGAAGTCAAGAGTTGACTTGAAGAACTTACCTATATTGGCTTCCAAAGTTTTCGTTGCGTCAGCAAGACCCGCAGGAATAACAATATCAGCACCGTCAACGGTAACGCTCTTGATGTCAACAGTTGCGAACACCTGACCGCGCTCGAGTCTGTAGGCTTCATCAAACTGATTTGTTCCGTCTTGTGTAGCTGCCAAAGTTACAGTAACGTTGCCTTCTCCAAGAGTAACTTTCTTACCAGCAGGAACTGTACCGGCCTGATACAGAGCATCAGTTACAGTAGAAAGCCAATCCTTGACATCCGTCATAGCAAGTACCTTACCCTTGATGTACTTTTCAACATCATCTTTTTCATAGATAACATCTGAACCCTCACTGCTGATGGTATAGAAGTCCTCACCACCGTTGAATTCAGCGGCAACAACAACACGTGTTGTCTGTGCCCAGTTCTGGAAGCTGAGGTCGAACGTATTCTCGTGGCAATAAGCATTTTTTCCTGTAGCGTTCCATGTAGCATCGTATGCATACTTATCAGCAACATTAACGAGCGTGCCAACGCCAGTCTGGTCATAGTTCATGTCCTCACCCCAGTATGTACGGTAAGAACCTTTACGGATTTCGTTGGCATCAACCATACGATACTTGTTGGCTGTTGCTTTTTCATTTGCATAAACAAGCCAAGGAGCAGTAGCGGCAATGTTTCTGTTAACATAAGATGTCGGGTTGTAGTTGTCGATTGTCCATCCCTTAATTTTGTATTCAATAGTGTTGTTCGGGTCGTTATCGTCTACCAAAGCACTGTTGTAACCGGTCAGAGTAACCTTTGCAGCCACACGCTCTACGAACACTTCGGTTGCAGGATTCTGCAAAGCTTCGGCCTTGGTCTTGTAAATCTTGCTTGCGTCGAGCAAAGACAAGGTTGTAACACTTCCGTTAGGTTTTGTTGCATCCACTACGGGAACAACCGAACCACCTTGTGAGTGAGCTACAGGAGCATTGGTCATTACAAAATTGACACCTTCCTTATCCTTATACCCAGCAAGAGTCTTCTTCTGGAAGTCAGAAAACTTAGTGCCTACAAGAGAAGCACCACTGTAAGTCAGGCCATTCTGGTCGGTAACAGCAAACTCTGAGCCTTCGTAGTTAAGCATAACGTATGCGTAAAGAAGGTCCGTTTCATCGAGATTTGCGTCATTGATGAACTGCACAATCTTAGCAGTTGTTGTCACTTGGTCGGTTGACGGATCCTTTACGAACGAAGGATTCAACTTATATGCGCTTGCGAGTGTTGCATCAGCCTCGCTCTGACCTGCAAAGATGACGAGAGCCGCATTAGCGACATTATACTCATCCGCATCGCCGTCGTCAAATTCGCCGTTAGCACGTGTTCCCTGCGTTGTAGGCAGAGTGATGGCGAGGTTAACGTAAGCCTTACCGTCGTTACCAAAAGCATCCTTTACGCCACCATCGCTGACAGTAATATTCTCACTGCTACATCCGGCGAACAGTGCCGCCGCGAGAGCCATACTGAATAAATAACTTTTCTTCATCAATACTCCGTTAAAATTTAAGCTGCCTCAGCCGCAAATCCAAATATCTCATTG
>CALBJK010000219.1 GCA_937892695.1 uncultured Prevotella sp. | reverse complement strand
CTGCTCCTTCGGCCATGAACCGTCAGGACATCGATGTCTATGTCGTTATGGCAAAGGGAGCTTACCGCTATCTGCCAAAAGAGCACAAGCTGCAACTTATAACTCCGGGCGACCATCGCAGCGCAGTGGCCAAAGGGCAGAGTTTTGTAGAGAAATTCCCTGTGTCGCTCGTGCTCGTGTCCGACCTGTCACGCTTCGGCAACACCGACGACCATACACGGATGGTGGCTGCAATGGATGCCGGTTACGTCTCGCAGAATATCTGTCTCTTCTGCTCGGCTACCGGACTGGTAACAGTTCCTCGCGCAACAATGGACAGCAACGAGCTGAAACATGTCTTGAAGCTGACAGACAGCCAGATACCGTTGCTAAACAATCCGGTAGGGTACAAGAAATAGGGTGGCGACATATAATAAAATGAATGTTCGCATTCTGCCAATAAAATATCAGACAGCTAATTAAGCAGCGAGCACCCAGTAGAGACGACACTCCGTTGCGTCTCCGCAAAAGGAATGCATATAAATTTCTTTGTCGGCTTCGTGGATGCGAGACGAACCGGAGTGTCGTCTCTACAACGTGGATAGCAACTTCGTTTGCGAGACGCACCGGAGTGGCGTCTCTACAACGTGGATGGCAACTTCGTGGATGCGAGACGCACCGGAGTGGCGTCTCTACAACGTGGGTGGCAACTTCGTTTGCGAGACGCACCGGAGTGGCGTCTCTACGGTGGATGGCAACTTCGTGTGTGAGACGCACCGAAGTGTCGTCTCTACAACGTGGGTGGCAATTCATCTTGTAGTGGGTGTTCAAACATTCTACTACACGCAAAAAAATGCCGCTTGTGATACGCTCTAACGAACGTCTCACAAGCGGCATTTTATTTAAACGTTGATGAACTTATGTCTATTTCATCACTTTCTTCGTCTTTACGGTCTTGCCGTCGGTGGTCTTTAAGATGTAGAGTCCGTGCGGCAGTCCTTCTGTTCCTGATTTAGAAACGAAAACACCGTCGGTTGTGTAAACTCCTACTACGTGTTGCTCTGCACTATCGGCGATGTCCGAATCTATTCCGTTCGGAGTGCCTTTTCCTGTCTCAATCCAGAATGTACGAGACAGTCCGGTTTCATACTTTCCGAACCCGACGATGCGGCTTGCATCGGCTGTGATGTCCACAGCCTGATTGATGAAGAGATCATTAATCTCGACAAAGCCGAATTTATCGGCTACAAATTCGGGCAAGGTCTTGTCTGTGTCCCATATTATGGCCTTGCGGCTGTCGTCCAGACCGTATGCACCGACCATCGTTCCGTCGTTGGCTATGCCGCCGGGTCTGCACGGATAAGTATATTCCAAGCCATTCGACCCATCAAGTATGGCCGTTGTGTACTGTCCCGTAGAGAGGTTCATGCGTGTCATACGGTCGACCAAGTCGAGCACCCACAGTCCTTCTTCGTTCTGATATGTACCTCGGGTCTGGAGCGAAATCCAGTTGCCATCATCAGATATACCCATAGGCTGCGCCTTTATAAAAGGTTTTGACTTGTCGGACTTCTGGTCGTAAATCTGTTTATAGACAAGATCATACTTGTAAGCCCCGTCGCTCTGTAGCCGCCATGCTGTGACGAGCTCGGCCTTATAAGTGCGGTCGGAACCTTCAATCGGACTTTCGCACACAATCTTGCCCAGCACTACAGAACCGTCACCGCTGACATACCGAGCTTCGGACGACACAACCGCAGACTCGCCGGCCTCTTCAGGTGAAGGTAAAGGCAGCAATATACGCTCGCCGTCACGCCATACACAAGCCTTGCTGGTTCCATCATTCAGATAACCTACTATGACCTTTCCGTCCGAAGAAATGCCGTAAGCGACGGTGTTGTCGTTGTCAATATTGGCTATCTTAACATCGGCGACATCCAACATTGCTGCATGGAACAGCGGATTCTGCGGGTCGCCTGACGATTCGAGCGCATAACCGACAGCCTTGCCTTCGTCGGAGATATCGAGCATAGAAGAACCGTTATAGGGATTGGCTTCGACATCGTAGCCTTTGTTCTTGCTGATGCTCCATATGAAGCCACAGTTTGTTCCGTAATATTCCTCCTCACTCAGAGGGATGTAAGCATTGTAACCGGTTATGAACTTTCCGTCAGGCGAAATTGCGACACCTTGGTAATTCTGGGTATCACTTTGGGGCAGCCAATGTATTTTCTGTGCCGACAAACCTGTCGCCATTGCCATTGAGGCTAAAAGAAATAATGTTCTTATCATGTTGTCTGGGGGATTATCTTACGTTGATTTTTCTTACTACAGTCCCGGTCTTGACTATATACAAGCCCTTGGCAAGGTTGGAGAACACGGTCTTTCCGTTGCTCTTCGTTGCAGCGACGAGACTTCCGGCTGCGTTGTACAGCTCTACTCTCAGGCCTTCAGCACCGCTGACGCTGACTGTTGATTTGTCAGAACTTATAATAACAGTCTCGTCGGAAGTACCGTTTATGGCGTTAGTACCCGATACGGTGAGAGTTCCCGGCTCATATTTGAGCGAATAGTTGAGGGTCTTGCCGCCACTGACGGTTATCGGATATTCGCCTTCGGGGCTGTCGGCTGTGGCCGTACACTCGAATACAGGTTGCTGGATGAATACTTCGTCGGCGGTTTCACCGTTTTTCAGACCTTCGCATGTAAATGTGAATTCCGGATTCTCAGCACCTACAGTCCTCGTAGCGTCGTCGGCTTTGACGGTCAGCGGGGCACGGGTAACGACGAGATAGCCGTCTTTCAGCTCGATGTCTTCGCCCTGAACAGTACCGCGTTTCACGGTGATGGTGTAGCGTTTGTTGGCTTGCGATGTGGCTGTAGCCTCACAAGAAAGCTCCGGTACGCCGATAATTGCCTCACCTTTGACAGAGTAGGACAGTTTCGGATTCTCGTCGCCGTATTTGCGGCTGAGATTCTTTGCTTCGATGTAAGAACCGAATTCGCGGATGTTGTCATAGTAAGAGCCCGTGAACATGCGCCATTGTTCGGCTTGTTCGTACAGTTCCTTGTAACCTGCAGGTACGTAGAGATTGCTGTTGGCATAGACAATGCCGTTGAACACTTGTGTTCCCGTAAGCTTCGGAACTTTCTTCGCGCGTGTTTTTATCTCCGAAAGGTATGAATCGCCGGAGAATGCACTGCCGCCTATCTCAGTAATGGAAGCAGGGAGTTCCACCTTACTGATCCCCACGCATCCGGCAATTCCATAGGATGCAATGGCTGTGACACCGTCTTTTATCTTCAGTTCGCCGTCCACAAATGGCATCACACTGATACAACGTTTCATGTCTTTGCTGTAAATTACGCCATGGTCGTAAACGTAATCGGCATCATCCGAACTTTTCACATTCAGTTCGTCCAGACCTATAGCGTAGGCAAAAGCTCCGTCAGAGATAGTTTTCAAGTTGTCAGGAAGCGTTACGGAAGACAGACCTTGACAGTTGTAAAAAGCTCTTTCTGGCAACGTGTTGTCGGCAGTAGTAAGATTGTCGAGATATGGTTCACCTCCGCTTACGATTGTCGCTCCGCTGAGGTCGATGTTCTTCAGCTTGCCACGAGTGCGTTTGTCGTAGGCATCACGACCGGCCATTTCACGTATGAAGCGCAGGTCTGTGCTGTTCAGCTTACCCGTAACTGTGAGGTCGGTCACGTCAAACTTTTCGTTATCGGCAATAAGCGACGACAACGTACCGGGGGTTCTGATATCAGCGATTTTGGCCAGTTGTTTGACGTTACGTCCGTCAATGCCGGTAATCATTTCCTGACCATCGGAAAACTGGTATTGCGTAGGGTTGAGAAGCGATATGTCGAAATAACCGTTATCTGATCCATCCCATCCCCAATTGACGTGTACACGTCCGCCATTATCGTATCCGTCGAGTACGAAAGCGTGGCCATATCCGTTGTACGGGTCCTGACCGCCATATATAATCGGCAGTCCGTCGGACAATTCGGCAAAGACTTTTTCCATCCACTCCTCGATGCTATAATCGTCGCGAGAGAGCCAAGTCACCGAAGCCGGGTAGCCGAAATAGCGGACAAGTCCGTCGGCTGCATCTTTTATGAAAGCACCGCTGGCATCGACACCGTATTGCATGTTACATGCCACACCGCAGTGATAGTTGAGAGTAGCAACAGCGTCGGCCTGGGTCTCGGTGTAATTGCCTCGATAAGAGTCGAGCATGTTGTCCCAGTCGTATGTAGCTTGTGAAAAATCGACTGTGTAGGGAGTTCCGTTCTTGTCGTTGAAAGGGTAATAGATAGTACGTGTTCCTTGTCCTTTTGCCGGATAACGGTTGTAGTACATCACTTGTGCCATAGCCGTGGCTACGCATCCAACAAGCACGTTCTTGTCGCCGTCCTTCGGACAGTAGTTGTAATAGGGCTGGTCTTGCGCCCAATTGCAGGTAAGCAGCGGAGCCACGCTCTTCTCCACACCGTCTCCTGGAGCGACAATCTTCTTTGCCGCCGAATTCGTGTCTTTACTGCGCAGCACCTCGATTATGGCTTTACGCCACCAATTAAGTCCGGGGTTGTCTTCGGTTTCCTTCTCAGAATAAGGCGAATCAGAATATCCCAGCACAGCCGGGAAAGCATCGTCGTTGGCGATGATGGCAAAGCCGCCACCGGTGTAACCCAAGACAGTGACAAAAGAGTCGGCTGCAAGTTGTCTGATTTGCGAACCCAAGCCTTTCAGTTTGCCGAACTGCTTGTCTGCATTGTTGCAAAGCACTTCTACAGCTGCGGCTTTCTTCTGTTCGGGAGTGCGGTCTTCAGCTTGTACGTACTTTGGTATGTACAGCAGCACTACTGGCAGTAAAAGTTTGCAGATATTCATTGCTTTTGATTTTCTATTGTTAATGACTGGCCGACAATGTCGGTCGAAAAGAAAACAACTGGAGACCCGACAACACTTGTCTTGCAAGGGCTTCCGGCCTCCAGTTGTCAATTATCGCTTATTATATCGGTTAAGACGGTTTTGGAAACTATTCGTTCACAATAACTTTCTTCACTGTCTTCCCTACGCGAACGATGTACTGGCCACGCTGTACAGGTATCTCACTATAGCCGTTTCCTGCTGCTGAGTAAACCTTTGCACCGCCTGTAGTGAATACACTGACAGTCTTTCCTTCAGCATTACGAACGACAATCTTTCCATCGGCTGTGCTTATTAGCGAAGCTTCATCGGCTGATTCGGCATTTTCAATACCAGTTGCGAAGGTAGCATCGTTAGAGTAAGAGCTTTCACCTCCGTCGTCGTACAGTACAGTCACATTGTAGCGATGTCCGTACTCTGCATTGAACGTCGTAGGTTCTGAAGCCTTGACCGTTCCCACTTTCTTGTCGTCGCTATAGATGTTGTAGCCAGTGATGGCCGGAGAAGGAGCGTTATACTCAACGTCGTCAAGCATGAACATGTAGCCCGGCTTCATGTAAGTGTTAGGAGTAGTGGTGTCGATGCCGTAAGCACGGATTGCGAAATACTTCGTTCCTGCAGGTATCTCGACGGAGTACTCCGTCCAGTCGTTCCATTTGTAGATGTCGTTCTCCTCGTCTATCGGAGTCTCGATGTCGTGCAGATAAGGATTGGCAAGGTCGAAAGCATCGGCTTCGTTGGTCGTCGTAGAGAGCAGCAAGTCGAACGCGCGATCCCATCTTGCATACATGCTCTTTATCCAGAACTTCACGGTCTGGGCGTTGCCCGACAGTTCGGGAGATACAAGCATGTCGTCATGAGGCAGAAGCTTGTATTCGTTGTCATCATATCCGCCCCAACTTACCATATACTGGTTGCCCGAATGTGCTACGGTTCCAGGATTATAATCGAGGTTCAGTCCAAGCGTTACAGGATTGAATACCTGGAAAGCTATAGGCTGTTCTTTGTTAGGCAGATTGCCCTGTGCTCCAAGGTACGCGGCCATAGTCAGCTGTCCGTCAAAGTCGTAAGATGTCCATGGATCGTAGCCGTCAATCTGTCCGTGCTCGTAATTTTCAAAGTCTTCGAGCATCTGGCGCCCTTTGTCCGTCGGCATACTCCATGAGAGCTTGCCGTTTTCAGCAACAAGGTCGTCGACTGTGGTGTAACCCGGCACGCGTACTACAACAGTGTTGTGTGCCGACTCGTCATTGTCCGGACGCAGGTCGCTCACATAGTTGATCTTTGCATAAACGCTGTACGGCTTTTCAGCCTTGAGAGTGGTCGGGAAGCTGAAGGTGTACTCCTTTGTCTCGTCGGGCTGGATTGTCTCGCCCGGCATCTCCATGGCCTTTTCATCGTTGACGTAAAGGTCTACCGTGTAGTCGCCTTCTTCGGCAGCATTGAGTCCGAAGTTTTCTACTATGACATTGGCTTCAAAGTCCTTTCCGGCTGTCACCTTATAAGGAGTAGTCATCGACTCGATAGCAAGGTCGTAATCGCGCATCTCCCGTAAGTCGATGTTGTCAAGCAACATCATACCCATCGGGTTCGGATATGCACCGTCTATCTTCATACGGAACAGCAGACGAATGTACTTTTCTGCAGAAATCTGCGGAACATCCACTGTCACACGGTGCCAGTCAAGGTCTTGTGCAATATCAACGCTTGTAAGTTTCACTTCGCGATGGTCGGGAGTGACAGCATAGACATCAATAGAGGGATTCTGCTCATACGTAGTGTAATAAGTGAATGCCAGTCGCGGATTGGCTGCATCTTCAGTTCTTATCTTGCCACTTTCAAAAGTGAACTCAGAACCTGCTTTAAATGACAAGAACGAGAAAGAGGCTCCGTCGTTGTCACTGGACAAGTTGTATGTACCGACAAGGTTTGACTGATCGTAGTTAGCCCACCATTGCTGTTTCATGGTTCCACCCTTGAATGACTCGCGGAACGGGAGGTTAGCGTATGCACCTAACATAATTTCTTTACTGTCAACGCCCTCTGCACTTTGTCCGCCATTGCTTACAGCGTACACTGTGAAGTGGACAGGAGTTTGGTTGCCAGTTGTGGAAATCTGGATGGTAGCAGTTGTAACGCCCGGCTCGGTCGTGGCCACGAGCGTACCGTCAGAACGGTAGACATTATACTTCAGTTTATCGGGGTTGACATACTTGCCGTTCTGTCCGTGGTCTTCGGCCGGAGCTTCCCATGTGAGAGTTATGGTTCCGTCAAAGTTATCCTTATCTACGAGATCTGTCGGTGCGAAAGGAATGTCCTCGCCGATATACTGAGAGCTGACATTGGTTATGCCGATACCCTTTTCGCCTTCGCCGTTATAAGGACGGATGTAGTAGAGATTGAATCCTACAGCCGGAGCATCATCTGTGAACGAAAGGTCGGAGCCAACCTGCGGATTATCAAACGTATGGATAAGCGTGAAATCCTTACCATTGGCCTCACTGCGGTAAACTTCAATCTTTGTGAGTGAAGTAAGCGGGTCTAGTCCTGCTGTCTGCGTAGGAGCCTTGAACGAAACTGTAGCTGCAAGCTTGCCTTCGGCTGCGGGAGTAATCTTTATGTTCGTAACAGAGTCGGGAGCTGCAAGCCATACAAACTTCTTCACTTGCCCCATTTGATCATATCGCTCGTCAGGTGGAAACCTACCTGATAGTCGCCGTCTTCACGTACGTCGAAGTTGCGTGACATCATCTTATATGTCTGTCCGTGGATTTCGGTTGTCGGCCATATTTCTTTGAAGGAAGAAACGTCACCGCCCTTACCGTACGATACGGATAGTTTCTCTATCTGGTCGGCGTTATCCGAAGAGCTTGCTGCGCCGAACGAGAGGTTATATGCCCAACCAGATTCGAGCTTGAGAGTAGGACTGAGAAGCCAGTCATCGGCCGAGTTCCAGGCATACTTGTTGGTCATAGCCTTGACTTGTTCATTCCAAACCCACGTTGCACCGTCGTTGTTTGCATCAATTATGGTATAAGTTTCAGTCGGTGCACTGTCAAACGATTCAGAGTAAGGCACTTCGTATGACTTGCCGAGGTACATTTTACCGCTCGTAGCTGCCTCGCCTTCAAGCTCTCCGTTGAACGGCTTCACAGTATAATAGTAGATGTTGCTTTTGTCGGATGCTACAGCATCGGTTAATGTTGTCTCATGTCCGTCTTTGCTTACAACCACATTGTCAGGGAAACGTGTTACGGTGTAAGTCACCTCATCGGGATTTATCACGCCACCGTTCACGCCGGTAGGAGTATTCCATGAGAGCGCAGCTTTTCCGTCGTCAGTGCGTGTCAGTTTCAATCCCGTAACCGATTTGGGCACGTCTTTGCCCACCCATACAGAAACTTTAGCTTCTTCGCCGCTACTTCCGTCGGTAGAATAAGGTACTACTCGGTAGGTATTAGTTCCGGCTACAGGACTTTCATCAGTAACGGTCTGTACTGAGCCAGGAGCCGGACTGTCGATAGTCTTGACGAGAGTCTCGCCACGGTACACTTCAATCTTGCCTATTGCCGTAAGTTCAGTTCCGTCAAGAGCCTTGGTAGGAGCCTTGAATGTTATCGTAGCCTTCAAGTTGCTGCCGTCGGATGCCGCAGTCAGATTGGTGACAGAATCGGGTGCCGCAGCACTTGCAGCCAGTACGCTTATGTCGTCAAGAAGCATCGACAGACCGTCGCTTCCTTGTCCGCTGTCATTGGATATACGGAAAGTCAGATGGTACATGCCGTCTTTATCAACAGTGAAAGTCTTTGTCTCGTTTCTCGCTACGTCGCCTTTGTCAGAGCGAATCTGCGTAACCGGCACCACATCATTATAAGATGCAGGGTCGTCGCCCTGACCTACCAGAGCCGAATATTCGCCACAGAACGTGGTCAGACCCTGTTGTCCCTTGATGAAGAACGACAGAGTATATTTTGTTCCGGCCTTTAACTCGACTTCCGGTGTAACGAGATAGTCGCTGCACTTATAGCCCCACGAATTGCTATACTTGTACTTCGCAGCCTTACCTTCAGCATCGTACGACCATTTGTTGCCGTCACCATCTTTGTCGATAGCCGTGAAGTCGAGGAAGTCGTCCTCGGTGTCAAACGCCTGTGAGTAGACCGTGTTTGCTGCCGCAGGCCCTACAGCCGACGGAGGAGCGGTCTGCGCAACCATGCCCAATGGGAAAAGAGCAAGGAGCGATGTCCTCAAAATAGTTGTGTACCTTTTGTCCATAAATGAGTTTTTTAGTTAGACAAATGAAAAAAATTCTGGTGCAAAAGTATACAAAAGGTAGCGTGAAGCAAAGAAAATGACCGTTGTCTATGTGCAAAATCATGATATTGCACGATTTTGCACACAAAATTCTAATATTTAGCCTATTTCTTCTTTTCTTTTGCAAGCCGGATGTACTCTGAAGGTGTCAGTCCGGTAAAATGCTTGAACGACGTAAAGAACGAAGTACGTGACTTGAACCCCACACTGTTCGACAATGCTTCAATAGTATAGTTGTCGTAGTCGCTGCTGTCTATGCGACGGCACGCCTCCCGTATGCGATGATCATTAAGGAAGCTGTTGAAATTGCCGTCAGTCTTTTCATTTATCACCTGCGACACATATTTATAATTACTCCCGACAAGTTCGGCAAGGCGCGAGACCGAAAAGTCGGTGTTGAAAATCTCGTCGCTGCTGTCCATAACTGCATTGATTGAAGCCATGAGCTGCCGCTTGTCGGTCTCCGAGAGTTGGCTTTTCTTGTATTTTATGTTATCTGCAACGCCACGACTTACCGCTGTACTCTCTGCTTTCTCGGACATGAGAGTACTTATTTGCTCCTTATGGAGCCGTCGCAGCTCGTCTTCGGCTGCCTGAATGTCAGTGTTTTTCTTGTACAGCACGCGGTTGGCCTGACTCAATGCCCTGTTCTTACGGTAAACCACGACAAGCGAAACGGTTATGACCACAGCAAAACAGACCACAACAAAAAATGCGATCAGGCTGGTACGCTGTCGATCGCGCATTGCCTCGACTTGCCTGTTGGCGGCATCAATTCGTCCGAGAAACTCCAGTTCACCAACGCTCATCACGCGCTGGTAGTTCTGCATGGAGTCTTTGAGCATGTAGTATTGACGACGATAGACATCGGCAGCCTTTTCGTCACCCGACTTGGAAAGGTATTCCTGCAACAAATGATAGACTTCGAGCTTGCCGTCTTTCATGTCGTTGTCTTTGGCCCACTTTTCAACCACTCTCACCGCAGATATAGCTTTGTCATATCGTCCTTCCCTCGAATAGGCGAGAGCAAGGTTTTCATAGGCGTTGAATTTTACCCTAAATACCGTTGGGTCTTCTCCTTGAATTAATATTTGCTGTTTGAAAGCCTTGACGGCATCATAGTTGCGTCCTTCGTACATTGCCAGATATCCCTTGTAGAGCAAGTCGGAGCTTTCAATCTCAAGTACACGTTTGCCACTTTTCATTGATTTCTGATAAACCGGCCACATCTTTTTCATCTTACTGAACGTTCCCTGTTGCCACATCAAAGGTATGAGATTGGAGAAGGCGAGATTGACAATCTCCCGGCTGTTTATCTTGTTCCCCTGCCAGAAAGCCTGGACATAGTTGTCAACAGCTTTGGCGGCAAGCCCTCGGTCACCCCATTGGGTCGCAAGTGTCTGATAAATGTTGCCATAACAGAAGAATACTCTGGTCTGCATGTCGGGCATGCCGTCTGCAGCTTTTTTTGCTTTTGCCAGATAGTCAAACGACTTTTTATAATCAAAATAGTTGAAGAAATAGGCTGTCCACAATCCCATATAAGCTTCGCACAGAAGACGTCGGTCAGCCATCGTCTCCGACTTTTCCAGACGGTTCGCCACAATGGAAAAACATACCAGTGCGCTGTCAGCCTTCAGCATCTTAGAAAAGATGAATTTATTGGCTCTGACAATAAGTTGGCCGGACGGCAGTTTGTCCCATTTACCATACATGTCGGCATTTTCTGCAGCCAAGGGCAACGAAAGTGTCAACAAAGCAACAAAACTTAAAAGTCTGAAGAACATTTTCATAACATAGCAATTATCATCATAAACACTTGTCACACCGAGTCCGCGTTGGCGTAATAATATGAAGTTTGAATTGGCCTATGTATTTCTCTTTGGTTGTCAATAACATAGAATTCCATGCACTCAGATAGTGTGCAACGAAAGTTATCTTTCTGGTTGCCAAATTCATCCTACAGCATACAAAAGTAAGAAAAGAATTGAACAAATGCAAATAATTTTACATTATTTCGTAAGCAAACAAGCAATAGAATAAGCACATTCATGATAATGGCTTTAGATTGACACATACTTTTATTTGCAACCTGATTGCAAAACCATTTGTATACCTTTGCCTCGGATTAATAAAACAAGACGAAGCAACGATGAACATAAAACTTACAAGAATACTGATTTCCGCTTTGCTGCTGATAGTGGCGGCGGCAATCGAGCACTATGCAGACCTCGCGGTGTGGCAACTGCTTCTGATATATCTTGTTCCCTATCTGATGATAGGCTATGACGTAATTGCCGAAGCATTAGAAGGTCTTTTCAAGGGCGAAGCACTAAATGAGGAATTTCTAATGTGCGTAGCCACGGCCGGAGCCATGAGCATTGGGTTTATGCCCGGAGCCGACACAGAATTTGCCGAAGCCGTCTTCGTGATGTTGTTCTTCCAAGTGGGCGAACTGTTCGAGGACTATGCCGAAGGACGCAGCCGCAAGGCCATTTCGTCACTGATGGAGATACGTCCCGACACAGCCATTGTCGAACGTGAAGGACACGAGACAACCGTTCCGTCTGCGACCGTAGCCATTGGCGAGACCATCGTGATACGCCCCGGCGAGCGTGTACCGCTCGACGCGACAGTCACAGAGGGAAGTTCCAGCCTCAACACCGTAGCCCTCACCGGCGAAAGTGTTCCGCGCGATGTGAAAGTCGGCGACAGCGTAATCTCGGGATGCGTCAACATTTCCGGCGCAATAAAAGCCCGTGTTGAAAAGACATTCGGCGAGTCGACGGCATCCAAAATCATCGACCTCGTAGAAAATGCAAGCGAAAACAAATCGAAAAGTGAAACATTCATTTCCCGGTTTGCACGGATATATACTCCGGCAGTAGTGGTCTTGGCGGCAGTAATAGCCATTCTGCCACCGGCGTTGTCGGGCGAGTTTGCCATGAGCTTCCCCGTCTGGCTACAGCGTGCGCTGACATTCCTGGTAGTGTCATGTCCCTGCGCTCTGGTCATTTCCATACCGCTTACGTTCTTCGGAGGCATAGGTGGAGCATCGCGTCGCGGAATTCTCATCAAAGGTGCTGCCTATATGGATACTCTGGACAAACTATGGACAGTGGTGTTCGACAAGACCGGCACTCTCACTAAAGGACGCTTCGAGGTGACAGCCGTCCATCCTGACAAGTGCAACCCGAAACATCTGCTACATCTTGCTGCTCATGTCGAGCGGTTCTCAAGCCATCCTATTGCGGCATCACTGAAAAATGCATATCCAAACGAGCAAGACGGATGCTGCGTCGAAGATATTAAAGAGATAGCCGGACAAGGAGTGAGAGCTATGGTCAACGGCCAGACCGTATGTGTGGGCAATCCCAAAATGATGGATGCTATAGGCGCAAAGTGGCACCCTTGCCACAAGGTAGGCACAATAGTACATGTGGCCATCGACGAAATTTATGCAGGCCACATTGTCGTGTCCGACATCATAAAAAACGACGCAAAGGAAGCTATATGCCAGCTCAAAGCCATGGAAATAGGAAAAACAGTGATGCTCACTGGTGACCGCAAGGAGGTTGGGGAAGACGTAGCCCGGACAGTAGGTCTGGACGAATATCATGCCGAGCTGCTGCCAGGCGACAAAGTGTCGATAGTAGAATCGCTGCTACAGTCGCAACCTATAGGACGCACACTGGCCTTCGTTGGCGACGGAATAAACGACGCACCAGTCCTGGCTCGGGCAGATGTCGGCATAGCTATGGGCGGAATGGGTTCGGACGCAGCTATAGAAGCCGCCGACGTAGTGCTTATGGATGACAAGCTGTCGAAGATAGCGTTGGCCATAAAAATATCTCACCACACTCTGAACATAGCTTCGCAAAACGCATGGTTCGCCATTGGCATAAAACTTCTTGTGCTCTTGTTAGCCGGATTCGGCCTGGCAACAATGTGGATGGCTGTTTTCGCTGACGTTGGTGTTACAGTACTCGCCGTGCTCAACGCCATGCGGGCATTGAAATCATAAAGTACAAAAACAGCGGAAAATCCAAACATCGCCTTTTATTAACACGACCCCATGCAGAAGACGCACAATATGCGCCTCAACATGGGGTATATCGTTTCAGTTCAACAGAAGACTCTCAGAACAGATGTATCCCTGCAGCCTCGCATTCTTCCCGCATATCATCAGGCCACACGCTGGCTTGGGTCTCGCCTATATGTGCCTTGTGTAAAAGAAGCATGCAAAGACGGCTCTGCCCTATTCCGCCTCCGATGCTCAGAGGCAGACGGCCTTCTAGCAGACTGCGATGAAAATAGAACCGGCTACGTTCTGGACAGCCCTCTATGTCAAGCTGGCGCAACAGAGCGTCGCTGTCGACACGGATGCCCATAGAAGAAATTTCTACGGCACAGTCAAGTACGGGATACCATACGAGAATATCACCATTAAGCCCATAACGTCCGTCACCGGTACAGGTAGACCAGTCGTCGTAGTCGGGAGCACGTCCGTCGTGTTTCTCCCCGTCACTAAGACGTGAACCTATTCCGACAATAAAAACTGCCCCGTACTTACGGCATATTTCGCGTTCGCGATCTTTTGGCGGCAGCGACGGGAACATATTGAGCAAGTCCTGACTATGAACGATGTGGATGTCGGGCGGAAGAAACGGCCTAAGCTCCGGATAATTCTCACAAGTGAAATATTCGGTACGAAGAATGGCCGAATAGATACGACGCACCATCTTGTACAGAAATTCGAGATTACGCTGCGGACGGGATATCACAGCCTCCCAGTCCCACTGATCAACGTAGACAGAATGGAGATTGTCGAGCTGTTCGTCGGCACGTATGGCGTTCATGTCGGCATATATGCCGTAACCGATACGTATGCCATACTCGGCCAGAGCCATACGCTTCCATTTGGCAAGCGAATGCACCACTTCGACTTCGGCATCGTCGAGCGCATGGACACGAAAAGACACCGGCTTCTCGGTGCCGTTAAGGTCGTCGTTCAGCCCAAGACCTTTACGCACAAAAAGCGGTGCTGTCACTCTGTGCAGCTTCAGTTCGGTAGACAGATTCTGTTCGAAAAAGTCTTTTATTAATTTTATCCCAAGTTCAGTACGCTGTATATCTAACGTTGATTTGTAAGATTTAGGCAATATTAGTTTACTCATTGTCTCATTATAATTGTTTACGCCGACAAAGATAATTATAAATTACGAATAACATAAGCAAAAAGACAAAAATATTCAAATTTTCTTTACTTTACGACAATACGCATGTTTCTGCTTGCAGAAACATGAATAACAAGGATTCTTGAACTTTTACCTATTATTAATATCTTGGATTCTGCCTGTGACAGCGATTCAAGTCGATACCGTATATGTCATTTGAGGTGGACAGTCTGAAGCGTACAAGCCCCTGTCGTCTCCAGCCTTTCCAGACGAGTCATGATATTTTCGTGCATGATAGGATGACTGTCTATCCCTACCCTGCCACGCACTGCATCAAGTCCTTCGCTGCCGTCACCGCCATTGCATTCCTCGGCCACAGATTCCAGAAGCAGCACAAAACGCGAAATACGCGAAACTAAAGAGAAAGGTCTGTAAGAAGAAATGAAATCGGACATGAAAAAGGCATCGAGAAAGAAAATGAAAAAGAACGTGAGGAAGAGCGAAAGGGAATGCTCAAAGGATGAAAGTCATTGGCTTTTTTTGTAAAAATTTGCAGAAATTACTGGTCAGTCATCCGAAGAAATTGAAAATCAGAGACTTAAAGTTACTCAGGTCCGGTTTCTTCAGCTTATCATACCTATTTTTCTAAAGTTGACTTCGGGCGTATTTTTTCAATTGCTAAAAATAAAACGTTCAACAAAGTAATACTTTATTTTTGCATTTTCGCCCTTACTGAAGCCTTCACGGAGGATGGAAGGAAGGTGACAGATATAATGAAATAGCGTTTATAAACGCTTTATTCTTGACTCACAGAAATCTGTCGGTTCAGAACTTGATTGAAGTATTAAAAGAGTAAAATACATATAACGAATAAAGGCTGCGACCATAGGGCGCAGCTTTATTCGTTTTGTATAATCTCGCAAAACAACCTTGACGTTACCAGTTCTTTTCAATCACTCCGCACCAACCGCCATTGCGTTCGAGACTTATTCGCAGAGTGGTGTTATTGTCAACGGTCTGGACGCGGCGACGATAGTCCATAGCTTGGCGACCAGCGTTTACGCCATCTTCGAAACAGGTAAGACGACGAGCTCCAGACTGGAAGAACGAGAAGCTTATGTCGAGTGTGCGGGCCTTATCGTTGGTTATAGCACCGACGAACCACTTTTCACCCCTACGGCGAGCCACGACTACATATTCGCCCACTTTGGCATCGAGCACACGGGTTTCGTCCCATGTCACCGGAACTGATGCGATAAACTCAGTACACGGACGCTCGGCGTAATAGCGCGTAGGACTATCAGACAACATCTGTATGCCGCTCTCGAACACCACATAGAGAGCCATCTGGTAGGCACGGGTGCCATTGCCCATAGGGCTGGGATCTGTTGAATGGTTCCATTCGGGTTGTACAGAGTTCATCGCCCCCGGCGTGAAGTCCATCGGACCGACAGCGTTTCGCATGAACGGCAGATAGATAGAGTTGACAGGCTGACAGCCCTGGTTCTGTTCCAGACCGCACACACCCTCATATGACAGCAGATTGGGATAGCGACGCTCCAGACCGGCTGGCTTGAACGAACCGTGGAAGTCGACAAGGATATGATGCCGGGCGGCTTCCTTTACGACGCGCTCATAGTAGTTGACCATCCACTGGTCGGAACGGTCCATGAAGTCGATTTTCACTCCAGGTACGCCCCACTCGGCATACCGGGCAAAGAGGTCTGGATGGTTCTCCACCGTGAGCCACGGCAACCAGAGAATTATACCAACGTTCTTGCTATTACCGTAACTGATGAGTTCTTTCAGGTCAATGTCCTTACACGGCGTGAAGGGATCGGTCGTCGACTTGGCCCACCCCTCGTCCATAATAATATAAGGTATGCCGAAAGTCGATGCAAAGTCGATGTAACATTTGTAAGTAGCAGTGTTGATGCCGGCCTTGAAGTCAACGTTCCACACCATCCTGTGGTTCCACCAGTCCCAGCTCACCTGTCCGGGGCGAATCCATGACGGGTCGGCTATCTCGCAAGGCGACGAAAGCACGTAGGTCATCTCGTTGGCAACAAGGTCGCGGTCGCTTTTTGATATTACGAAATAACGCCAAGGGAACGAGCGCCGGCCTGAAGTGCGGGCTATGTACGACGCTTCGCGTATAATCTTCTGGCTGCGGTCACCGTCTGGTCCGGTCTCCAGCGGTACTTTCGGGAACGTAGCAGTAAGAGCCTTACCGCCAGTTCCGCGCAGGAACATACACGGATAGTCGCGAAGGTCAGACTCGGAGATGAGAATCTTGTATCTGTCCCCAGTCTCAACAAGGACGGGCAGATATGTCATGTCGCCGTCGGGTTTGATTTCGGACAGACGCTGATGGCGATAGGTGGTCTCGTAGCTGGTCTTGAAGCTCGGCGTATGGGAAACATGGGCAAGGAAGTCGGAAGGGAAATGAAGGTCGAATGTCTCGTTTTCGACATCGACAGACCCCCGCATCGAGGTTACAAAGCGGTAAGCCACGCCGTTGTCGAAGGCACGAAACTCGACGCTGTAGTCGCCCTCCATAACGAGGGTCATCGTGTTGCAACAATTATCCACAACTGCATTCTTTATCGGCACTTCGCGACGTATACGCTCATCGATGGTACCGCATTCTACTTTCTTCAACTTAGGATTAGTACCGAGATTGTACTTGCCAATCTTCATACCCAACCTGCAATCGTCGAGCACCGTCGTGCCGTCGACAGTCACATCGTAGACGATGCCGTTGCTCAAAGACACGTTGACGGCAACAGTACCGTCGGGTGATTTCAGCTCCAGATTGTCATCGGTCGCTGCGCACAGAGGTTGCGCAGAACAAGCGAAGAGAGTCAGCAGAAACATTATAGTCTTCATATTCAAAGGTTTTTATTGCTCTTTAATTTGACGGCACGGTCTTTATAACCAGTTCCCCACCCTGCTTCAGGTCGGAATCGGGGAAGAACCATCCGTTCTGCTTACGGCCATTATATGAAATAGATGTAATCTTTAGGCCTTGGCCTTCGTGGCGCACAGTGAGAGTTTTGCCGTCACCTACAGCAAACTTCACGTCGCGGAAGAGCGGAACGGTAACAAGATACTCAGGGTCGGCCGGAGAATAAGTGTACAGTCCGATAGCATTGCAGACAAACCACGAGGTCATCTCTCCCGCATCGTCCATACCGGCCAAGGCAAGATGGTCGCGCCCCATATCGTAGTAGTGGTTCATTATCGAATCGAGAACACATTGAGCCTTTTCCTGTTTTCCGACAAAATAGTACATGTAGGGCTGTGAATGACCGGGCTGGTTGCCGTGGCAGTAGTTGCCGATGAAGCCCGTGAGGTTCTCCACCTCGTAGCCGCGCCAAGGTTCGGAGAAGAGCGAGTCCAGCTTATCCTCGACGGCTTTCTTGCCGGGATAGAGTGAGACAATACCCTCTGGGTCGTGAGGAGCGAAGAAGAGCGACTGCCAGGCGTTGGCCTCGCGGAACTGATAGGCAAAGTAAGGATAGTAGGGGTCGAACTGGCGTATGAACGAACCGTCGGCGATACGTCCACGGAAGAATCCTGTTGACGGGTCGAAGACGTTACGGTAGTTCTTCGTGCGCTTCATCAGCATGGCATAGTCGTCCTGACGGCCAAGTTCGCGAGCAAGCAAGGCTGTGGCATAGTCATCGTATGCATATTCGACGGTCTTTGTGACGGCTGCCTTATATTCGTTGTAATAAGGCACATCGGTGGTGTCCTTCTCTGCTACCCATCCCTGGCGCATGTATTCGTCGAGAAACGGACGGCCACCACGTCCTGGTACTGTGGCATTCTTGAGCAACAGTTTGTAGGCACGCTCGAGGTCGAAGCCGCGTATGCCGCGCAGCCAGCTACCTGCCACAAACGTCGAGGCATGGTCACCGTGGAAGAATGTCGGCATATAGCCACCCTGTTTCTCGCCTTTGTCCGTAATCGACTTTATCACATCTGTGGCGACATCTGGCATAAGCAGTCCCAAGAGAATGAGTTTGTTGCGGTAGTCATCCCAGAAGGAAGGGTTGGTGTAATAGAGGAAACCGTTGTTCACTATATTTCCATGAACGTCGGTATATTTGCCGTCGACATCGCTGCGCAGGGCTGGCCACATCATCGAACGGTACAGACAGGAATAGAAGATGCGCTTCTGACGGTCTGTTCCGCCATCCACCTTTATCTTGGAAAGCAACGACTCCCATGTTTGGTCGGCTTCGGTGCGCACTTCACTGAAGCTCTTGCCGAGCATCTCCTTCTCCAGATTGCGTTTTGCCCCTTCAACACTCGTGAAAGAGAATCCGATGCGAAGCTCCAGAGGCTTGCTGTCGTCACCTCCGAAAGAGACAACCATTACTTCGTGCTTCCGACCCTTCACTTCCTCAACATTCTTGACTGGAGCGTTGGCGACGGCGTAGAAAAAGATGCGGCCTTCGCCGTCTTGGAAACCAGAAAAGACGTTATCGCCCGATTTCTCAATATTCCACTGTAGCACATGATTGTTGCTGCGCTTCATATCGGCAATGAGCCGCCGCTGTCCGCCCTTAATAAATGTGTAGCGGTGGAAAGCGCAACGCAGCGTCGATGTCAGTTCGGCCTTAATGCCGTATCGGTCGAGCATGACACAGTAATAACCGGGATGAGCCTCCTCACGGTTGTGGCTGAACGGCGAAGCGTAGTCGTCAGCATCGACAGTTGCAGTATTGACTGGCAACAAGGGCACATGCAACAGATTCCAGTGCCCCTTGTTGGTATGGGCAAAGCCGAGAATATTCTTGTCCTCATACTGGTAACCGCCTCCGCTACGGAACATAGTAACAGGACTGGTCTGCACCATCGCGCACGGAAGAGACGAACCCGGAAAGGTCTCTCCGCCCCATGTACGTGTCTTTCTCATACGGACATAATGCAAGTCCTGATAGTCCCAGAGGGTGGCCGTTCCGAGAAAGGGATTGACATATTGGGTCAGTTCCCCTGCAAAGGCCGTACAGGCCGAGACTAAAAGAACAAGCAAGGTCAAAACGTTTCTTTTATTCATCGTATTATGTTTTTGTTTCTTATTCATCAACTTCCTCTTGTCACCGGCGTAGGCAATGTAGATCAAATCTTCTGGACAGCATCTTACAAGATGGTGCTTAATCCTTTCACAGCCTTTCTTGATGTGGTTCTCGACAGCCGTCATCGAAATGTCCATCTGTCGGGCTATGTCGCGGTTCTTCATTCCATCGTCGCGTGAACTGACGAAAACCTGACGGGTACGTTCTGGCAGTCGGTCGACTGCTCCGTCAATCTCTCGTTGCAGCTCATCGACAAGCAGGGGACGATCGGCTTCGCCGTAAAAGTCGAGCTGATAAAGTTTCTCCCATCCGCGCCGGTCATCGTCGATATTTCGGAAAGGGACGATTCGGCGATGCTTTATCTCGTTCAGACATGCATTGCGCACCATCGTGAAGAGCAGTGCCGGAATAGAACATCCGTCCATAACGTAACGCCGAGTCCACATCTTTACAATGCAGTCATGGACAATATCTTCAGCAGTGGGCGCATCGCCAACAAACGCTACGGCAAAAGCCTTCAGTCGTGGGGCATACTGCCGGTA
>CALBJK010000218.1 GCA_937892695.1 uncultured Prevotella sp. | reverse complement strand
CGCAGCGTCATGTCTCAACGCAGCGCGCTCTGTGGTTGAATCTATCTGAAGATTGTGTTCTTTCCAAATTTTTCCCTTTCATTTTACCGTACAGCTGCCTGTACGGTGTCCGCCGGGTGCTGAGGCTCTTGCCGCCGTGTGGCGGCATGTCGTCGCAGTCGCTCCCTTCTGTGGAGTTTCCTCCGCTCGGGCTTATGTCCGATGTAGCCGTCGCGCCTGTTTGTGCCTTCTGGATGACACGGGCTTAGCACAGGATGCCGCCCTCCGAAGCCTTTTGTCGTTTACCGTCCGGGGGCTGCTACCCGGACCGTGGGTTGGTGGCGCACGGCGGTCTCGCTCCGCCCTGCCGGCCTCTCAGGCAGCCGGATGTGCGCCTTGCAGGTCCTGGCTTCGCAGCCGGGACCCTGTGTTAAACTCGAAAACTTTAAAGATATTCATGGTGCCGGTACGGCACCACACCGCCGCTGCGGATTGTGACATGAAAAATGCAAGTTAGTCAGAGTGTTCTTTTATGTAGCCGAGGCTGATGGCTTTGTCGCGTATGGCCTGTTCGATGGGTGTCCCGCTTTTCCCGCGCATCGCATTGGTTATGGTGTTCCGATGGCAGTGGAACATGCGGGCGAGCAGCTGCGCTTTGCCGTATTTGATTTTCAGGGGAGTGCCGTGAATGTCTGTCATTTGCAGAGGACTTTAGTTATGTATTCTTGTACGATTATTGACGATATCTTAGAGGCGGCCACAGCCTGCTTGATTTCTTTCTTGGAGTAGCCGAAGGCCGAATTCTTTGCCGGGCCGAGACGCTTGCGCCTTATCAGGCCTTTTTTGACGAGGGCGTTGAAGCGTTTCCGGTCGATGTGCACGAATCTGAGCCAACGGAGCACCTCGGAAGTCTTGATGATGTCTTGTGTAGGCTCGTATGCGCGGACGGCTTCCATGTAGCCGACCTGTATGTAGTCGGCGATGATGCTTGCAAGTTGTTCTATGGTGAGGTTCATTGTTAGAAGTATTTTAATTGAAACTTACGGCGAAGATAGTTTATTACGTCATCTGCCAAACGTAACCACCTGCTGTTTTTCGATGTTTATTAATAACTGAACTAATACCCGATAGACTTATACCAGTTGCAATACTTGCTTCTGATAGCGAATTGTAAGTGTTTACATATCCTCCTTTTAAATCAAATTGTTGCACTTTTATTTTATGCGCCATTGCGGTCTTTGCAACACTTTCACGCGAACGTTTGATGCCAATATGCCCTATGGATATTTTTGTTCTTATTTCCTGAGATAGTTTTTTACCAATCCTATTCTCGGATAGCTTTTTCTTAGTGCTTTCTGATATTTTGTAGCCCAAGACATGAAATTTGTGCCATGAATTGTATTTTGATGTACACCATTCAAGATTTTCTACCCGATTATCGTCTTTATTGCCGTTCTTATGGTTTACTTCAGGTAGATTATTGGGGTTCGGAATAAAAGCCTCTGCAACAATTCTATGTACAAGCTTTTGTACCTGTTTCCCCAATATTCTGTCTCGAAAAGTAACTCTTCTGTATCCTTTTTTATTTAAGCTGCCTTTTAGTGGTTCAAAACTTCTTAGGGACATCATTTCTCCAGTGGTCGAAACTACATACTGCCCAGAAAAATCCTCCAAGCCTTTAATTGGTGCCCATTTATCTTTTGTACGCTGCTCAACAGTGAAGTTTGCAAGCGGTCTTTTCATTATCTGATTTGTAATCATCGCTTTCTTTTTTAGAATTGTTTTATAAAGCCCAACTGTTCAGCCCTCACCCTAATCAAGTTCTGGGTATCATTATCGGAGTTCCATGCAAGAGCAAGTTTTACCGTTCTTACGCTACAATTGCATATTTTTGCAAGCTCCGGTATTTTGCCGTATTTTAATCTTATGCGTTTTTTTCTTGCCATATTTCTTGTTTTATATCTTTATATTTCGTATATTTGCGCAAATACTTTAATATATGCACTTTTGTTGCACTTTATGTGCCCCGTGTTCTTTAAAAGAACAATGCAAAAGTATATAAAACAAAATATACTTCAAAATAAAATGCAATAAAAGTGCATATTTAACATCGTTTTTAACACGATTAAAGAATAAGATACGATTTTTCGCAACAAAACGCATTATTAACAACAAAATCGGGAGGAAGAATATGACAAGGACTATTAAAGATCGTTTGATGGAATTAGCTTATGATAATGGGTATAATTCATTAAGACAACTCGCTGAAGCTTGCGATGTAAACTATGCAAATCTTGTTAGAATATCGAATGGCAAGAATGGTGATAGAACTTTATCCAAAGTAGCCAATTTCTTTAAGGTGTCAATTGAATGGCTAACTACCGGTTGCGGTTTGTGCGGTGTTGAGGGTGATGCAAAGCTCGATGCCATTAACGAAGAGTTCAACAGGGTTCACGGCAACGGCAATGCGACAGTAAACAATGTGAACAACGGCAGCACTCAGACGAATAACGTGGAGCTTCATACGGAAAGCGCGGAGGTACTGCGTGAAAAGATAAGACTTCTCGAAGAGAAGATTAGGCTTCTTGAGGAACGGATAGCCGACAAGGACAGGATAATAAGTCTGCTGTCAGGGAGGTGAAAAGTTGTCCCATTGTTGGCTGTTGATGCAGTCTCTTATTCTCATGTATGCAGATATGAACAAAAATATTGATTTATGGGAACAATTAATTTTTCAAATTCGCCAGAGCCATTAATGTCTGCCCAGACAGACTTTTGCATGGAAATTGGCATTTTCCACGAAAACGTTCGTAATACGTTCGTAAATAAATGTAAAATGATTGATAATCAGTATGCTGTATTGTGTCAGTCACAGATTCCGGTTCTGAAGGTCCTGGGTTTGAATCCCAGCGGAATCACTGGAAAAGAGGGTGCAGTCAGTAGTGGCTGTACCCTCTTGTGTTTTACTGTATGACAGATGGGTAACAAAAATAATAATATGATAAAAGCATTATTTTTCGATATCGATGGTACGCTTGTGAGTTTTGAAACCCACCATGTGCCGCATTCGGCAGTCGAAGCTATAGCAGCAGCCAAGGCAAAGGGTGTTAAGGTGTTTATCGCTACGGGTCGTCCCAGACAATTTATTAACGGCATAGACGAAATACAGCCTTACGTCGACGGTTATATGACGGTGAACGGAGCCTATTGCTACATAGGAGGCCGTGATGTGCGTTTGGCACAGATTCCTCACGATTCGGCTGAAGCAATGATTGCCATGTCAGACGAAATGTCGTTTGGGTGCATAGTGATGGGGCTGGACGGTGTGGCTGTACATAACCATACCAGGGAGATGGATGATATCGTCGAGGGACAGCTCAATATCGATTACAAACGTGTTCTCATACCATTGTCTGAAGTAATGACGCAGCCCATTGTTCAGATTACGCCGTTCTTTGATGTAGATACCGAGAAAAAGGTGATGTCGCATATTGATGGCTGTCAGGCAGCACGCTGGTATCCTGCTTTCTGTGATGTAACATCGTCGCAAGCCGATAAAGGTCTCGGTCTGAAAGATATGGCTCGGTCTGAAGGTTTTGATATATGTGAAACAATGGCTTTCGGTGACGGTGGTAATGATGTGACAATGCTGAAAAGTGCTGGTACAGGCGTGGCTATGGGCAATGCTCGCGACGAAGTAAAAACCGCCGCCGACTATGTTACTTCAACTGTCGACGACGGTGGTGTGGCTCTTGCTTTACGCAAGTTTGTTCTCTAAATGCGGTCAACTCTATCGCCTGACAGCTTTTCTACCTTTATGTATGAATATCTGTCCGGCTATAGGCGATGTAATGCTTTTACCGTCGATACTGTAATATTTTTGGTCATCAGTCCGTTCTTTTACTGGATGCTTTATCGAGTTGACGATTCCATTGCCCGGTATTAGAACCGAAACTATACTTTCTGCAGGCAGAGTGACATCGACGTGCCATTTGAAAGAACGGTCGGACAGTCCAGCTTCAATGTCAGATGCGCTGTTGTTGGATATGAGTAAGGCGAATGATCCGTCGGTGTTTCGGAATGCTGCACTTGCAATACCTGATAGCTGACCGGATGCGAGCCATACTGCTCCGGGACGAACTACGGCAGATGCATGGCTGATAACATAATAGTGACGGTTCAGGCTGATGCTGCTGTAATTCTCCTGATCGATGTCGACAGCTCCATAGCAAGTCTGGCAGCCACCTCTTAGTTTCGGACCACCATTGTTGTCGAGCATCAGATTCCAATATGTCACGGTAGTGCAGTATTTGTTTAGCAAACCTATCATCAGACGTTCCATATCTTCGTTTAGGTGCGTCTTGCTGTTTACATTTGTCTTGCCTCGTCCGAGTTCTCGTCCGTCATTCCAGTCGCCAAGTGACGCTTCTGTGAAGATGACTTGCTTGTCTGGCCTTTGGAGATGGATGTCAGAAAGTTCTGATGGGTTGCCGCCGTAGTCATGGTAGGCCGAACCTACGACAAGCTCGCTGCCGTTAAAGTCGGTTCCGAGAGCATCGTACACTTTTATCGGATAATCGTTCTGGTCTTTTTGGTCGTCGTAGTTGAAGTTATGGTCGTAAACGTATATTTTAGTTCCTATACCCTTTTGCTTGAATGTCGACGCAAGCACTTTGACGAATTCTGCTTGAGCATTCCATGGCATTTTTGTACTGGCAGTGTTGCCTCCGTTCAGAGGCTCGTTTTGCGGAGTTACGGCGTAGATATTGATGCCTTGCTGTTTCATAGTTTCTATGAATTTTACGAAGTAGTCGGCGTAGGTCTGTCGGTATTGAGGATTGAGATAACCTCCGGTCCATACGGCCCAGGGTATGTTGCCTTCAGCCGTCAGCGATTTCATCCATCGAGGACACGACCAAGGAGCAGCGATTATTTTGATTGCAGGGTTGATGGCAATTATTTCCTTCAGTATTGGTACTATGTATTTGGTTTCGTCATCTTGTAGTGCAAAATGTTCCAAGCCCTCTTCGTCGCACAGTGAGTAGATATGGCTGGAAAAGTCGCAGCTGCCAATTGCTATGCGTGCGTAGCTTACTCCGTAACCCTCCGTTGGAGAATAAGTCTGGCGGAGAAAACGGTCTCGGTCGGACTCGCTCATGTGCATGAGGTTATAGCATGACGAGTAGGTGAGGGCGAAGCCGAAACCGTCAATGGTCTGATGCTCTACTGACGTGCTGAATAGTAGTTTCTTAGAAGCCGACGACTTGCCTGGATCTACTGTTACTGACGCTTTCGAAAGTTTGAGGTTGCCGTCTGCTGTCGTAGTGTAGACGGTGGCAGTCTGTGCTGTCGTTCCTCCAATGCAGGACATAGTAAAAGCTACACATAGAGCTACTTTCCGGATGATCGTGTTTCTTGAGTTTGTCATTGATTGGTAATATTATTACGTGGTATTCTTTGCAAAATTACAAATAATTCGTCAGGGACTTACGTTAAAGCTATAATTTCTTTGATCAGAAACTTCTAAAGAGAATAATATTGTCATGGATGCCATTGGCTCGTACGGACACTTTGACTATGCGAAAAAAGAATAACGTCAGATAAAAACAAAATTTAATAGAACAGACAAATACTAATTGCTCTTTTTTCTTTACTTTTGTACTGTCAAAAATGGAAGCTGTTATTACGTCATTTAAGTAAAGACGGCTATATGGGCAACTCATAATGGGCAGCGTTACGCCTGCAATAACGGCAACATTGAAGGGCTTCAAAGTACATGTTGCTAATCTGCCGTCAGCCAATAGAAAGTAATGAATATTCAGGAAATCAGAAAAATCTATGCCGCTCTGCCTCAATGCGGAGCTATAGCCAAAGCTCTGGGCGACCAGACAGTAAGAACTATTTATTTGGACGGAATGATGGCTTCGGCTGTTACTGTCCTGTTTTCGGCTCTGACTGAGAAAAAAACGTTTACGGCAGTGTTCATTCTTCAGGAAGCTGACGAAGCCGGTTATTTTTTCCATGACCTGACACAACTCTTGGGTACAGACGATGTGCTGTTTTTCCCTTCATCGTATCGAAGAGCTGTAAAATACGGGCAGCGCGATGCAGCCAATGAGATTCTGCGCACCGAAACCCTCAGCCGTTTGTCGCGGCAAAAAACAAATCCAGAAAAGTCGCTGTTCGTTGTGACATGTCCAGAGGCAGTCAGCGAACTTGTTGTTTCCCAGAAACGTCTCGACGAGCGCACAGTCTCTTTGGCAACCGGGCAAACGTCCGACCTTACGGCCATTGGCAAAAGACTGCGTGAACTAGGTTTCAAGGAAGTAGATTATGTCTACGAACCTGGGCAATTTGCTATCAGAGGGAGCATTCTTGACGTCTATTCATACAGCTCTGAGTTGCCCTACCGAGTGGATTTCTTCGGAGATGACATAGAGACCATCCGCACATTTGATGTACAGAACCAATTGTCGCTCGACAAGAAGGATTCTATAGAGATTGTTCCCGAACTGGGTAAGACCGTTTCTGACAAGATGCCGTTCTTGAGCTTCCTTACCGACGACGCATTGCTTGTGCTCAAAGATACAGCCTACGTTTGCGACACGGTTGAGAAAATTTACAATGACGGCTTTTCCTCACAGGCTGTTACCGAAAAACTCGAAGGTGCGACCGAAATGGAGCAGAAGGAAATAATGAAAAGTCTGACACGTGAGTCAATGCTTGTCTCGCCGTCAGTCTTTTCTCACTCCGTGGCAGATCGCAGACGCATAGAGTTCGGTCATGGCTCTACGGGTACACCGCAGTTGACAGTACGTTTTGACATTACGCCGCAGCCGCTCTTCCATAAGAATTTCGAATTGCTCAGCAAGTCGCTTGAAGACTACATATTGAAGGGCTATCGCCTTTATATTCTTGCCGACAGTGACAAGCAGACTAAGCGTCTGCGCGAAATATTCGATAGCGATGAATTTTGCAAGGGCAGTCGGGACGCTGATGGGCATAATCAGTCTTTGCCGTTCACTGCTGTCAACCGCACTCTGCACGAAGGATTTGCCGATAACACACAGAAAGCTTGTTTTTTCACAGACCACCAGATATTCGACCGTTTCCATAAGTACAATCTGCGTAGCGACACAGCCCGTGCAGGTAAGATGGCACTGACGATGAAGGAGTTGCAGGAGATGGAACCAGGCGACTTCATCGTACATGTCGACTTCGGTATAGGTAAGTTCGGAGGATTGATGCGCGTTCCGGTAGGCGATTCTTATCAAGAAGTAATCCGCATAATCTATCAGCACGGCGACATTGTTGACGTGTCAATACATTCGCTTTATAAAATTTCCAAGTACCGTCGCAGCGATACCGGCGAACCTCCACGCCTTAGTGCACTAGGAACTGGGGCATGGGAACGGTTGAAGGAAAAGACAAAGAAGAAGATCAAGGATATCGCCCGCGACCTTATAAAACTCTATTCCAAACGTAGGCATGAGAAAGGCTTTGCTTTCAGCCCTGACAACTATTTGCAACACGAACTGGAGGCCAGTTTCCTCTACGAGGATACTCCAGACCAGTTGCGTGCTACTCAGGAGGTGAAAGCCGATATGGAACGCGACCGCCCGATGGACCGTCTGATATGTGGCGATGTCGGTTTCGGCAAGACCGAAGTGGCGATACGTGCTGCCTTCAAAGCCGCATGCGACTCTAAGCAGGTAGCTGTTCTGGTACCGACTACCGTGCTTGCATTCCAGCACTATCAGACTTTTCGTGACCGTCTCGACGGAATGCCTGTCAGAGTGGACTATCTGTCGCGTGCCCGTTCGGCAAAGCAAACCCATCAGGTGCTTGAAGACCTCAAGGACGGCAAGGTAGACATACTCGTCGGAACTCACAAGCTGATAGGCAAGACCGTGAAATGGCACGACCTAGGACTGCTCATTATTGATGAGGAACAGAAATTCGGAGTGGCTACTAAAGAGAAGTTACGTAAACTGAAGACCAACGTCGACACCCTCACAATGTCGGCTACTCCAATACCCCGTACTTTGCAATTTTCGCTTATGGGAGCACGTGATATGAGCATAATCCGGACTCCGCCACCAAACCGTTATCCGGTGCAGACGGAAGTTGATCAGTTCAGCCATGAAATCATTGCCGACGCCATCAACTTTGAAATGAGCCGTAACGGACAGGTCTATTTTGTAAACAACCGCATTTCCGGGTTACAGGAGATAGCCAACCTCATACATAAATATGTCCCTGATGCTCGTGTCGCTATCGGCCACGGACAGATGAATCCCGAAGAACTGGAGAAAATACTCATGGGTTTCATCAATTACGACTACGACGTGTTGCTGTCTACTACAATTGTAGAAAACGGCATCGACATACCCAATGCCAACACCATAATTATCAACGACGCACACCGTTTCGGCCTTTCCGACCTTCACCAGATGCGCGGACGTGTCGGACGGTCAAACCGCAAGGCGTTCTGTTATCTTCTTGCTCCGCCTAAGTCGGTACTTAACACAGAAGCGCGTCGCCGCCTTGAAGCTTTGGAGAACTTCTCTGAATTGGGGAGCGGTTTCAATCTGGCCATGCAGGACCTCGACATTCGCGGTGCAGGAAATCTCTTAGGTGCTGAGCAGAGCGGATTCATGGAAGACCTCGGCTACGAAACCTACCAGAAGATACTAAATCAGGCAGTCACCGAACTGAAGAACGACGAGTTTGCCGACATGTATTCGGAGGAAATCGCAGCCGGACAACAGATTTCGGGAGATGAGTTTGTTGAGGATTGTGCTGTTGAAAGCGATCTCGAAATGTACTTTCCCGACAGTTACGTACCGGGTAGCAGTGAGCGTATGCTGCTTTATCGCGAGCTTGACAACATCGTGACTGATGCCGACCTCGATGCTTATCGTCATCGTCTGGAAGACCGTTTCGGTCCCATCCCTCACGAAGGCGAAGAATTGCTTCAGGTTGTGCCTCTAAGGCGTGTCGGCAAGCGTTTGGGCTGTGAGAAACTTATACTCAAGCAAGGAAGCATGAGGATGCAGTTTGTGTCCAATCCGAACAGTGCCTACTACAAGAGTGCCGCGTTCGGAAAAGTGCTCGATTATATTACGGCCAATGCACGCCGCTGCACGTTGAAAGATGTCGGAGGCAAGCGTACGATGATTGTATCCGATGTGAAGACAGTTGGCGATGCGGTCAAAGTCTTGCGCGATATAGACAAGGAATGACCCGATAAATAGTTTAAAGAACAATAAAACAGCTAATATGACGTTTTTAATGCGATGG
>CALBJK010000217.1 GCA_937892695.1 uncultured Prevotella sp. | reverse complement strand
ATAGCCAGCAGATTTACAGTCTGCCCCATTTGGCCACTCTGGTAACCACCCTTTATTTAACAACTCCGTCTTGCGCAACCGCTGACCGTTGAATTAAACCAGGACAAGCATCCTCATTTTGAGCCTCTTGTCGGATTCGAACCAACGACCCCGAGATTACAAATCACGTGCTCTGGCCAACTGAGCTAAAGAGGCAAATTCTTGCAGCCGTCAGGCTTCACATTTAGGACGTGTTGTAAAACGGCTGCAAAGATACGGCTTATTTTTTAACCGCCAAAATTTTTCGGCATTTTTTTTATCTTTCGCGTTGTTTTTCCTTGAATTTCGTCAATTGTACCCTCATTGTGTCCACACAAAGGTCTACACCTTCTTCAAAAGTGTCACAAGTTTTCTCAACGAAAAGTGTCGTTCCGGGAACGGTAACAGAGAGACTTGTCACCTTGTTTTGTGATGTTGCGGGCTTGACTACTTTAAGCTGCACCTCTGCTTTCTGTATGTCTTCATAAGTTTTCTTCAACTTGGCGGTCTTCTTTTCGATGAACGCCTGTAACTTCTCGGTAGCGTCGAAATGAATCGACTGAATTTTAATTTCCATAGTTTATCTCCTTTTAAGGGTTACGCCCTTGGATGGGCTTCGTTATAAACTCGCTTCAGCTGCTCTGATGTAGTATGGGTGTAGATTTCTGTCGTCGACAGACTCTCATGCCCGAGCAGCCTACGCACACTTTCTATTTCCGCGCCGTTGTTTAGCATTGCCGTAGCAAACGTATGTCTGAGCACGTGAGGCGATTTCTTTTTTTGGGTGCTCACTGCCGAGAGACACCGTTGTACTATTCGGCGCACCTCGCTGGTTTTCACCCTTTCCCCTTTCCGTCCTGCAAAGAATGCCGTGTCCGGACGTTGGGGATAAGTCTCGTCTCTGGTCTCCTTATATGTTTGCAATGCGGTTGCCAGCTCATCTCCGAAAGGCACTATACGCTCCTTCCTACCCTTTCCCAACACTTTCAGGAACTTCGAGATAACATCTACAGACGTGTCGTCAAGCCCCACAAGCTCCGAAAGCCTTATGCCTGTTTCATAGAAAGTCATTATTATAGTACGCGCAAGCACGTCTTGATAACAATGAGTCTCTGCCATGACATAGTCGAGCAGGGTATCCATCTGAGCTGAGTTGAGGAATACAGGCAACAGCTTTTCGCGTTTTGGCCCGACAATCCCCACAGCAGGGTCGGTATCGATCAGACCTCGCGAAAGGGCAAAACGATAAAGGGAACGCACCGCACTCAATCTTCTGTCGACCGAACTGGCTGTGTTTCCTCTATCAATCATGCTCTCCATCCAGTCACGGATAACGTCTGCGTCCACAGTCGTCCAAGAGAGATGAGCGTCTAAAGTCTTGAAGTAGGACGCGAAAGCCCTAAGGTCTGCGCCGTAACTACTTACCGTCAGTACAGAGCAATTGCGCTCATACCGCAGGTAGTCCAAGAACTTCTCTATCATCGCCATTCCGCTGTCCACGTCAATGTCTTTAGGTTATGTGACACGTCTGACACCATCAGCCGGGAACACTCACGTTCCGCATCCTTGACGGTCATCAGTCACGTTTCTGGCAACGAAAATACGGAATAAAATTCAAACTACCAAATTTTCCGCCGAGATTTTTTTAATCCTCAGCAGCGCGCAATTTCTGTACGTAGATGGCGTGTTCCATTTTGAGCCTCTTCAGTACAGACGGTTTGTTGTATTGCTGGCGTGCGCGCAGTTCTTTTACAACACCTGTCTTTTCAAATTTTCTCTTAAACTTCTTGAGGGCTCTTTCGATGTTCTCGCCATCCTTTACTGGTACAATAATCATGCTTTTTTGATTTTAATTGTTTATTTATTGATTTTGCCCGCAGACTATTCCGCGATAGCGGATGCAAAATTAATGCTTATTTTCCTATAAACCAACTTTTTAGCCCAAATTTTATCAACATTGGCATCTAAATATGATAAATGTCTGATATTAGCCAGACGACAAATGAATTAAAACATTTGACGCATGATTCGCCTTGAGATAAACAAAAAATCAAAAGTTTTGTTTTCTATTACGCTCTTTTGCTGTATCTTTGCAAAGAGGAATGATGCTGATTCGTTGTACGTTTAATTTCCTGTCACATAATATTTGCACATTCCGTTGATTACAATACAAACAAAACAATAATAAAGAAGAGAAAGAAAAAAGACACATTAAAATAATAACATAACGAAGCATTAGCTATTATTTCGCGTTCAAAAGAAAAAGCCTGAGAAACTGATTTCTTTCGAGAAAAGGAATAGCACGAATGTTCGCGGAGAGCTTGTTGTAAGCATCCGTTATATCAACCCATAATGTTAATGTTCGCACCTGATAAGGTGTGGACATTCCAGGGTTGACATACGGGTTTGTTTCTCAGGCTTCCCGTGAACGCGAATGGAAAGGTCTGCACCTTTCTTTTTGCGCTATCCTTCGGTGTGGATTGATAGTCTATGCTCAACCATAAACTATCAATCACTATGGCAAACAAGAACCTTAACGCCGCAAAGGCGGCTAAGAAAGATGAATTCTACACTCAGCTCACCGATATCGAGCGTGAGCTTCAACACTACTGGCAACATTTCCGTGGAAAGACGGTGTTGTGCAACTGCGATGACCCTTACGAAAGCAACTTCTTCAAGTACTTTGCCTTGCGCTTCAATCAGCTTGGGCTGAAGAAACTAATCTGCACTTGCTACA
>CALBJK010000216.1 GCA_937892695.1 uncultured Prevotella sp. | reverse complement strand
ATAAAATATGAGTTTTTTGGAAATAACAAGGTGATTTTAAATGAAAGAGCCGTGGATGTTTGAATAATAAAAATTAATTGTTGTTTGCCCAATTCGCTTTTTTATACTAACTTTGCGTGTCGTATTAGTTTGGTTATTAATTCTTCATACATATTCATTGTGGCTGAGACAAAATACATATTCGTGACAGGCGGAGTCGTTTCCTCATTAGGAAAAGGCATAATATCGTCGTCTATTGGTAAACTCTTGCAGTCAAGAGGTTATAACATTACAATTCAGAAATTTGACCCGTACATTAATATCGATCCTGGTACGCTCAATCCATACGAGCATGGAGAGTGTTATGTCACTGTTGACGGTATGGAAACCGACCTTGATTTGGGGCATTATGAACGTTTTACGGACATACAGACGACCAAAGCCAATTCTCTGACAACTGGACGTATATACAAATCTGTCATAGATAAAGAGCGTCGTGGTGACTATCTGGGAAAAACCATTCAGGTAATACCTCACATCACGGACGAGATAAAGCGCAATGTGAAGCATTTGGGACAGAAATATCATTATGATTTTGTAATTACCGAAATTGGTGGTACTGTAGGCGATATAGAATCCACTCCATTCTTAGAAGCAATACGCCAGCTTAAATGGGAGTTCGGTTCGCGGGCATTGTGTGTACATCTTACGTATGTACCTTATTTGAAGGCAGCACAAGAGCTTAAAACAAAACCTACGCAACATTCTGTAAAGGAGTTGCAAAGTATAGGCATCCAGCCAGATATTTTAGTACTCCGTACAGAGAAGCATCTGAATGACAGCATACTCCGAAAGGTTTCCGCATTTTGTAATGTCGGACATGATTGCGTCATACAGAGTGAAGATTTGCCCAGTATATACGAGGTGCCTTTGGAAATGCAGCGGCAAGGTCTAGATTCAGCCATTTTGAAAAAAATGGGAGAACCTATCGGCGAAACACCGGCCCTAGAGCCATGGCGTAAATTCTTAGAAAGAAGAAACAATGCCAAAGAAGAAGTTAGAATAGGTCTTGTCGGAAAGTATGACTTGCAGGATGCTTACAAGAGCATTCGTGAAAGTTTGTCTCAAGCTGGCACTTATAATGATCATAAGACTGTAATAACATTCATCAATTCTGAAAAAATAACAGAAGAGAATGTCGCAGACAAGTTGGAAGGACAAGACGGTATCGTGATTTGTCCTGGATTTGGCCAGCGTGGTATTGAAGGTAAAATCATCGCAGCCCACTATACTCGGACACATGACATTCCTACTTTCGGCATCTGTCTCGGGATGCAAATGATGGTTATCGAGTTTGCTCGCAACGTTTTAGGCTATAAAGATGCAAACAGCCGTGAGATGGATGAAAAAACCGAGCATAACGTCATTGACATTATGGAAGAACAGAAGAACATAACCAATATGGGTGGAACTATGCGTCTCGGTGCCTACGAGTGTGTCCTGAAGCAAGGTTCTCGTGTCTTTGGCATATACCAGAAAGAACATATCCAGGAGCGTCATCGTCATCGCTACGAATTCAATAATGACTTTGAAAAGGAATTTGAAAAGGCCGGAATGAATTGCGTGGGACGTAATCCAGAGAGTGATTTGGTGGAAATTGTAGAAATCCCCGGTCTGAAATGGTATATCGGTACCCAATTCCATCCTGAGTATCAGAGTACTGTGCTTCACCCGCATCCTTTGTTCGTCAATTTCGTTAAGACGGTTATTGACAATCAGAAAAAATAAAATCGATACTGAACACAAAATTAGAAGAAAGTGGACAAGAATACAATTACCGGCTTTGTCCTTATAGCTGCAGTCTTGATAGGTTTCAGCATCTGGTCTCAACCTTCAGCCGAAGAGAACGCGGCTATGGCAAGGCAAGACTCTATCAATAATGTCACAAGACAAAAAACCGAAAAAGAAAAGAAATTATCCGACAACAAAGAAGATGCCATGTCTGCTCCTTTGTCGTTGAAAGATACTACTGCACTATTCTATGATGCACTTAAAGGAACCGACAAAAAAGTAATTCTAAAAAACGATAAGATAGAACTAACTTTGGGTACAAAAGGAGCTACCGTGGAAAAGGCAGTTATCAAAGGTTTCAAAGACCGTGAAGGCCATAAAGATGTGACATTGTTCGATAAGAATGACCAGAACTTAAAGTTCATGCTTTTGGCCAAAGAGACAAACATCATAACATCCGATTTGTATTTTGAACCATCAGCCGTTACTGATTCTACGGTGGTGATGACGGCGAAAGACCGTAGCGGCAAGGCTCTTACATTAAAATACACTCTTGGTCGTGACTATATGCTTCACATGGAGCTGCAAGCCACTAATATGACAGGACTGTTCGCGCCGTCATATAACAAGATGGATGTGGACTGGAGCGATAAATGCCGTCAGCAGGAAAAGGGATTTACCTTTGAAAACAGATACGCTTCACTCACTTACCATAAGACAGAGGGAGGAACTGATTATCTTAGTGAGAGCAGTGAAAAAGTGGACGAAAAAATAGAAGACGAAATTGACTGGGTAGCTTTTAAGAACCAATTTTTTTCTGCTGTGATGATTGCCCAAAACGATTTTGATTCAAATTCGTTAATGACAAGTGTTCCTCAGGCTAAAGGTTCCGGGTACTTGAAACAGTATCAGGCAAAAATGAAAACCTTCTTTGACCCTTCGGGTAAAGTTCCTTCTAAATTTGATTTCTATTTTGGTCCGAACGACTTTCGCCTTCTTAAAAGGGTCGAAAAAGAATGTAGTTTCGGTAAGAACCTAGAAA
>CALBJK010000215.1 GCA_937892695.1 uncultured Prevotella sp. | reverse complement strand
CAAATGCGGGGAAAGCTGTTCCTACCATAGAGAAACTTAATACGCCCCAAAGAGAGTTTATGCTCATCGACATTCTCATGGAGGGGAATATTCCAAATAGGAATATCGAAAAGCCTTCGGATGCAATTATTGAGAGCAAACCTAACAATAAGATAACAGATAAACCGCCCGCGTGTGGAAAGCCTAACACAAAGAATATGTAGGCCATGTATCCATACATAATCATCAGGAAAATGATAAACAGGGGAAGTACCTTACCTGTAATTGCAATGAAGATGTTTCCACCAGCTGCAGACATCCATTCGTGAGAAGTTTTCGATTTCAGTTCAGAGCCAATAGAATATGCCGTTATCAAGAACACGAACAATAGAAGGCAACCGGGAACAAGCATAGTACTGAGGTAAATGTTATAGCTCACCCACGGGTTGCCTATAGGATGAAGATCGACTCTTATGGGTTGCAGGAATGTGCTTATTTGTTGTGAAGTGTATCCCCTGGCCGATAATGTGGCTGATCCGACAGCCGCCGAACCGAGTGTCGTTGTTGTTTTTAAATCACGGAAAACCAGTGCTCCAGACGTAAGAGAAGCATAACTGTAATAGTAAGACACTGTCGGACGACGTTGTGAGAGCAGATTGTCTGTTGTTCCCTTTGGAAAATATATGAAGCCATATATGTCACCGTCCTGCATGGCTTGTCGTGCCTGCTCGAAAGAGGAATAGCGTTCTACAACCTTTGAGGACTGCATCGCGTCGAGTGTTCTTGTTATCTTGCGGGTTGTCGAGGTGTTGTCGCAGTCAACAACACCAACCGGCATGTCTTGGGGTACACCTTCGCCCATCAATGACGTGAAGAATACCGTGACTAATATAGGGAACACCACCATACAAAGAATGTATGCGGGATTGGCTTTAAGCCTTCTCATCTCTCTAAGGCTTACATTCCCCACTCGGCGTATGGCTTCCAGTAATTGCACGTTCTTTTACTTTTCTTTGTTGATTATGAGTGACATGCCTGGTCTGAGACCCTCTATCTTGTCTATCGGACGGGCTTTTACTTCAAACGTCTTGAGATCATATTGTCCGTTTGTCTTAGTTGCTTTCCATACGGCGTATGTACCTTGGTCTTTTATGTAATACACCATCATGCGTATCTTCTTTTTGAAAGCCGGTACGTATGCGGTAATGATACTTCCAATTTTCATTCCGTTCAGCTGGTCTTCGCGTATATTGAATGTACCCCAGATGTCGTCCATAATAGAAATGGACATTATCGGCGAACCCGTTCCTATAAGTTCTCCCACTTTGGGATATATGTCGCTTACTTCGCCTTCGGTCTGTGCTGTCTGCATGGTTTCGTTGACGTATGACTTCACCTCAGCCACAGCACCCTTGGCGCGTCCAACTTGTGCGGCTGCAGCAAGTTTCTCTTCGCGTCTTGCTCCGTTTACGGCCATATCGTATTGGCTTTGAGCGGCCTTTACTTGAGCTTCCAGTGCCTTGTAATTGGCAAATGCCTCATCACGTTTCTGGGCTGTCATCACGCCTTCGTCAAATAGTTTCTGCACACGGTTGTATGATTTCCTTGCAATGTCAAGGCCGGCTTTAGCCTGCTGAAGAACAGCAAATGCAGCGCGTATCTGTTCCTTTCGTGCACCGTTGCGAGCCATCTCATCGAGGGCTGAGGCAGCATCCTCCGCCGAACTGGCCTGTTCCATTTTGGCCTTTAAGTCGGGGGCATCTATTATTGCAAGCGTGTCGCCAACTTTTACATAGTCACCTTCTTTCACCCTTATTTCAAGTATGCGTCCTGGCACTTTGCTGGATACACGATATTCAGACACCTCGATTTGACCTTGAATTATTTCGGGCTTCTTCCTCAATGCTATTGCGCCGATTATGGCTACTGCCGCGATGACAATGCCGAAAACGGCTATGGCAATGAGAATATTCTTTTGTTGTGATTTTTCAGACATTCCGTTTATTGTAATATGCCAAGAGCTTTTTTCAAATTTACCTGGCTGAGTTTGACATCTATTTCTGCATCTATTTTCTGTGACTGAGCTTGCAGCCATGCAGTCTGGGCTTCCATCACGTCTGTTGTCTGCATGACTCCTTCTTTAAATCCCAGATTAGCGCAACGCAGGTTCTCTTCCGCATTTTCCACATTTTTCTTTGCCAATGCGAGACGTTTTGAAGCTTCATTCACTTTGAATGAACTCTGGTTGATTTGCAGTTCTATCTTTTCGCGCGTGTCGTCGAGTTGTAATGTGGCAATGTTTGTCGTAATACGGTTTGCCCGTATTTTATAACTACCTTCAAACCAACTCCATATAGGAATCCGTACCATGACACCTACATTCCATACTCCGGAGAACCGGTTTTGAAATCCATTGTAAATATTGGGGTTCGTCACCATGTATCCTGCAGTAAGTGCAACCTGTGGAAGGTATGCTGCGCGCGTTATGTTGGTTGCCTGACGGCTTATATCTACAGCATTATGGAGCATCCTCAGTTCTGGACGGTTATCAGCAGAAATGGAGTCGTGGCAAGATTGCATACCTATGTCTTCTAATGCCAGATTCTCTTTGTCCTCATCAGCAAGTGTCACTGTAGTGTCTAATGGGAGGCCGCACAGTTGGTTTAATAACATTCTAGCAAGAGACAGGCCATTGTCAGCTTGTGTGAGAGTCATTTCGGCCTCATTCTTCTTTACAGCAACCTTCAGACCATCGGCGCGAGTGGCGACTCCTTCCTTTATCATGTGCTTGACATCTCCGTCAAGCTTGGATACAAGACCGAGAAAGCTATTTGCCAACTTCTGTTTGTGTTTCAGCGAGACAACAGTCCAATAGGCTTGGTCAATTTTGTAGATGGTACTTTGTATTCCAGCTTCAGTATCATTGGCGGCAAGTTCCTTGTTTATTCTTGCAATTTTATTAGCTGCCGTAATAGCTCCTCCCATATAAATAGGCTGTTTCACCATTACCGAACCCATGAAAACATTTTTCGTGTCAGTGTCAAAAGCGTCAACAATTCGTTGTCCGCTATGATTAAGGGCTTCTCCGAGAGATGTTCCGACTCTGTTGAACATGCTTCCTAAGTGTTGTGCCTGTTCGGGGGTGAGAATTCCCTGTTGTGCCAGTCCGGTTATGAAAGATGTTATTTCTCCACCCAATTGTGTGCTGGTGGCTGTTCCGATGTTTGTCAAAGACGATTTCTGCTTGTCGTTCAGCAACGAAATCTCTTTGCTCGTAAACATGTAGCCGCCGACAGCATCCACCTTAGGCAGATACTTTGTCCGTGCAGCCTTTACCATATTGCATGCAATTTGCTGCTTTAGCCTTAACACGCTGAGGGCTTTGTTGTTGCGCAAGGCCAAGCTTCTACAGCTGTCGAGACTTAACTCTGACTGGGCAGAACACGGAACTACCGTAAAAGCCAGCAAGACAAGATATGCCAGATCGAGTTTCATTATATATTGCCTGTTTCTAAATATTCTTTAACGAATGACTATGTGTTGTAGTCCTTACTTAAACGTGAAGCTGCGCGAGCCTATCATGTTGCCGTCCGCAAAGATGCTGACTTGATAAGTGCCGTCCATCAAGGTCTGGTCCACATTCCAGTACGTTGTTACTGATGTTTCCTGTCCTCCGTATTCAACAGATTTCTTCATAGAACATTGCAAAGAGCGGTTCTCGTAATTGAATGAACCCCCTCCGCCGAGCAGAGCACCGGTGGGTGACGTCACACGCACGTAGAAAGTTTTTACTCCGTTTGCTGCTGTAACATTCTTTGCTATGGTGAAGTTCACTTGTATTGACTTACACTTTTTCATGTTCTTCGTCGCTTTGCCACGTTTGTTTTTCAGAATCATATTTATTCCTGTAGCGTCAAGCTGCGCGGCGATGGCTACTTTTTCTGAAAGCGAAGCTCTTTCAGAACTAAGTCCTTGTATCTGGCGTGTGGCTTCTTCGTATTGCCCTCTCACACGGGTATTCTCAGCAGTAAGATTCTGGTTGAGTCTATTGAGCGAATCTATCTCCAGTACGTAGCTGCGCAATACTGCGCGTACTGTAGCAAGTTCTCTTTTCAGTCTTGCGATTTCTCTGGCATCACTGCTTTTTACATTACGCAATTCTTCAAGCAGCCGTTCAGTCTTCTGTTGCTCGGCTGTAAGCTGGGCTACGATAGAGTCGTTGCTTATCTGCGTTTTCATTTCTCCGTACTGGTTTGCAAATTGCTGATACTCGTTTTCCATTTCTTTTTTATCGAGTTCAGCCAGTTCTTGCATGGCTTTGTTTTCCTGTTTCTGGTTGTGCAGGGTTACCATAAGGTAAGCAATGCTACCGATTAATAATACTCCTGCAATGACTAAAGGAATCCAGATTTTCTTCTTCATATATTATACTTCGTCTTTTTAATTCTTATTAATATCAATGCAAATTTATGCCTTTTATCTTAATTGAGCAATTAAATTCCGCAAACAACTCTTTAAAGCCTTAAATTTTAGCATTTTTATGGAGAAATGGAACAATATTAAAATTAATTTTCTATATTTGCATATTCAAAGAAAAACAGAAATATCTTATTTAAAGAATGAAAAGACTTTTCTGTCGAATATTCGACCTTTATTATGACGGATTTACCCAAATGAAGCTCGGTAAGACGTTGTGGACTGTCATACTTGTCAAGCTGTTTATAATGTTTGCTGTATTGAAATTGTTCTTTTTCCCCGATTTCTTAGACAAGAAAGCTCCAGACGGTGGCAAGGCTGATTATGTCTCAAACGAGCTTATAGAGAGGGGAGGACAAACTTTACCATAATTGAAATTACAAAAATAAAACTATGTACAGTTTATTATTATCTATTGACGCGTCAACCGTCGACTGGTCGAGAGCCCAGTTTGCTCTTACAGCCATTTATCATTGGCTATTCGTCCCTTTGACCCTTGGTCTCGCCCTTATAATGGGCATAATGGAGACTTGTTATTATCGTACAAAAAATTTGTTCTGGAAGGATGTCGCAATGTTCTGGCAGCGTCTTTTCGGAATCAACTTTGCCATGGGGGTGGCTACTGGCCTTATTCTTGAATTCGAATTCGGAACCAACTGGAGCAATTATTCGTGGTTTGTCGGTGACATATTCGGAGCACCTTTGGCGATAGAAGGTATTCTGGCCTTTTTCCTCGAAAGCACTTTCGTTGCAGTAATGTTTTTCGGATGGGAAAAAGTTTCGGGAGGTTTTCACCTCGCTTCTACATGGCTCACGGGAACAGGTGCCACATTGTCGGCTTGGTGGATACTTGTTGCCAATTCATGGATGCAGTATCCAGTGGGTTGTACGTTCAATCCAGATACTGTACGTAATGAGATGACCGACTTTGCGGCAGTTGCATTTTCTCCGTTTGCGATAGACAAGTTCTGTCACACCGTAATATCTTCATGGATCGTGGGAGCCATGTTTGTTCTGGCTGTCAGTTGTTGGTATCTGCAGAAAAGGCGCGACCAGAAACTTGCCGTAGCCAGTATGAAAATCGCTTCAATTGTAGGACTTGTATCTTCGGTTCTGACAATGGCTACAGGCGACTCTTCAGCCGTGAAAGTTGCTGAAGTCCAACCCATGAAGCTGGCTGCAATGGAAGCATTGTACGACGGAGGTAATAATGTCAGTCTGACAGCAATTGCCGCAGTTAACCCGTTTGAGCAGCCCGACTATGCAAAAGGTGTTGAAGCACCTCTTCGCATTGGCATTCCCGGAGGATTGTCCATTCTTGCGACCCATGATTTCAATGGTTATGTGCCTGGCATTAACGATATTCTCAATGGCTATATCAAACCTGACGGTACTAAGGTTCTTTCTGCAAAAGAGAAAATGGAAAAGGGTAAGGCAGTCATCGCCATGCTTTCTAAATATAAGGAGTTAAAAAAGAAAAATCCTAAGGATCCGACATTGTTACAACTTGACAAGAATATCAAAGCTGACATGCAATATATGGGCTATGGCTATATAAAAGACAAATCCGAACTAGTACCTTTCATTCCGGTTTGTTTCTATGCTTTTCGCGCAATGGTAGGTATCGGAACTTTGTTAGTCCTGTTCTTTATAGTTGTCTTGTTCTTCGTCTATCGTAGAGACATTTTGTCACATCGATGGCTTCATATGTCAGGGTTGGCAATGCTTCCGCTGGCTTATATCGCTTCTGAAGCCGGATGGATTGTCGCAGAATTTGGTCGTCAGCCTTGGGTTATACAAGATTTAATGCCATCTGGGGTTGCCGTTTCAGACATAAGCTCGGGTGCTATCGCTACGACATTCTTCATTTTCCTTATTCTTTTTACTGTTTTGCTTTGTGTTGAAATCAATATATTGTGCAAGCAGATTAAACGTGGTCCGGAATATAGCGAATGACCAATTTGTTGTATTGTCGGAATAAAGTATAAAACGAATACATTTAAAATATGACTTACGAATTTTTGCAATATTATTGGTGGCTCGTTGTATCGTTGTTAGGAGCACTATTGGTGTTCCTGATGTTTGTTCAGGGCGCAAACTCTTTGATATTCAGTTTGGGCAGAACACCAGAAGAAAGACGCGTTGTAATAAATAGCACCGGACGTAAATGGGAAATTACGTTCACTACGCTCGTTACTTTCGGCGGAGCTTTTTTTGCGGCCTTTCCTTTGTTTTATAGCACCAGTTTCGGCGGAGCTTACTGGTTGTGGATGACAATTCTCTTTTCTTTCGTTCTACAGGCTGTGAGTTATGAATTTCAGAACAAACTCGGCAATATTCTCGGTACACGTACATTCCAGTGGTTTTTGGTCATTAACGGTATCGTCGGCCCCCTGCTTTTGGGTGTTGCAGTAGCCACATTCTTTAATGGATCAAACTTCTTTGTAGAAAAGATGAACATTGCCAACAGTGTGCAACCTGTAATAAGCCACTGGGCAAACGCCAGTCACGGATTAGATGCCTTGCTCAATCCTTGGAATATAGTGCTCGGATTTGCTGTGTTCTTTCTTGCCAGAGTGCTCGGTGCCTTATACATAATAAATAACGTAGACGATGAAAACATTTGCTTACTTGCCCGACATCAGCTCATGATTAATGCTTTCCCGTTTCTTCTGCTGTTTGTCGCTTTCTTGGTTCATCTTCTTTTGAAAGACGGTTATGCTTCGAATCCGATTACCGGATTTATTGTTGTAGAACCGATGAAGTATCTGCATAACCTTTCTGCTATGTGGTATGTGGCTGTCATGTTTGTAGGAGGAGTGGTGCTTGTGCTTAGTTCGATCATTCTAACGCTTATGAAGAAAAACTTTACAAAGGGTATCTGGTTTGGCGGAATCGGTACTGTTCTGACAGTATTGTCACTGCTTCTTTGCGCAGGATGGAACAATACGGCTTATTATCCGTCGTCTGTCGATTTGCAGAGTTCGCTCACCATCGCCAATAGCTGCAGCAGCCAATTCACGCTTTCTACCATGGTTGCCGTTTCTGTTCTTGTACCTTTCGTCTTTGCCTACATAGCTTACGTATGGCATCTAATGGACCGTAAGAAAATAGATAAAGACGAAGTAAATTCAGGAGAGGCTTACTGATGAAACATTTTTGTCTTTTCCTTCTTTTGGCCTTTGTCACTACAGTGTCTTTTTGCATAGACACTGTAAGGCATGAGGTTCTGTTGCAGACTAGCGAGGGCGACATTGTCATATCTTTGTACAACGAGACACCTCACCACCGTGACAACTTCCTCAAGCTGGTGAAGTCAGGTTGGTACGACGGTCAACTTTTCCACAGAGCTATCAAGGGCTTTATGATACAGACTGGCGATTCGGCCAGCCGTCATGCAAAGCCAGGTCAGACACTTGGAGTTTCGGCTGAAACCTACACCATTCCTGCAGAGATACGCTATCCGCAGTTCTTTCATAAGTGTGGGGCTGTAGCAGCTGCTCGTGAAGGAGATTCCTCCAATCCACAAAGGGCTTCATCTATGAGTCAGTTCTATATAGTCTATGGGCAGCGTTACAGTGACACTTCACTCGACAAAGTGCAGATTATGCTTAATAAAAGCACTGGTGGAAAGGTTAAATTTACTCCTGAAATACGGGATGTATATAAGATTAAAGGTGGTGCACCTTCGCTTGACGGACAATACACCGTATTCGGTGAAGTGTTGAGAGGCATAGACGTTGTGCAAACAATTCAAAATTCTGAAACTGACTCAAACAATCGTCCGCTCAAGGATGTACGGATTATAAAGGCGACAGTCATAAAATGAATATTCTCCGATTTAAGAGTGATGTTTATTTTGCATTGTCAAATTTTATTCGTAAATTTGAGGTCGAAAAGCTATTCCTTATTATTAGACATGCGAAAGTATTCGATTATAAAACAATTAGAATAATATGAAGAAATATGTAACACCGTCCATTACTGTAATAAGAATGGAGACTGTTTTGTTGGCAGGAAGTAATATGCAAGGCAATATTGATGTTGATAATGGTCCTGTAGATAATGGTGAAACAGGTTCGCCCGGAGCTGCCCGTTCGCCGTCGTATGACCCATGGAACACGTGGAATGAATGATTTTCAGATTATCAAATAATAATTGCCGCATCAGGACTCTTTCTGTTGCGGCAATTATATTAATAAGTGAATGTCCGCATTCTTCCAATATCAATCAGAATGCAACATTTGTAGAGACTTCAGCGCGTCTCCCTAACAGAATGCCATTATGATTTATTATTGGCCGTGAGTCTGGCGATAACCCTTTGGGATATGTACCGGGTGCCTACTGTTGGATACACGAGGATGCATATTCAGTGCCATCAACTGGTAAAGTCGACAAGACGGACGATAAAATTGTTCTTTTTGCGAGCAAGGACTTTTTGTACGGAATTTTTGGTACAGTTTTTTATTTGTCTGACAGTCAATGAGTTGCATAAAGCATGATATGGCGTTCTGAAACGCGGCATTTCAGAATGCCATATGCGGCATATTAGACGATGAAACGCGGCATTTCAGAACGTGAAAAGGGGCATTTGGAATGTACAAAAGAAAATTATTCTAAATGTCGGAATTTGCGATTCCGTGAATAAAGATGTCAGGCAACTGGATTTTGAAGATAAAAGCAATTCTGGCACACTCCATGCAAAAGGAAAACGTCAATACACTCTCAGGCGGTCACCCACCCGAATGTTATATTCGGGCGAGAGGTCGTTCTTTTTGTACAGGCTCTTCAGTCTTATGCCGTAGGTCTGGGCGATAGAGTACATGCTTTCACTCTGTTTGACGGTGTGGCGATAGCCCTTATACTTGCGTTCTGCCTTGGTACGTTTCTTCTTGAGGTATATCCGCTCGCCGGGCACGATAGGGTCGTTCTTGTCACGTTCATTATATTTGGCTATTTTGCGGTAAGAAATGCCAATCTCCTTACCTATCGATTTGAACGTGTCGCCGAGACGCGCGACAATGTAGTAATTGTCATTGTAAATATAAATAAGGTGTAACTTGCCGCCCGGCTTAGCTGGACGGTCCTGAGAAGAATGCTTGGCGATGAACTTGTCATACTTGCTCGCCGTATCAAACTTGTAAAGTCCATACAGTTCGATAATGCCGATGAGTTTGTCTGCATAGCGCGGATTGGTAGCATAGCCACACTCCTTCAATCCTCTTGCCCACCGTTTATAATCGGTAGGGTCATATCTAAACAAGCGGGCATAGCGTGACTGGCCTGTCAAGAACCGACTATGGTCTTCGTAGCTGTCATATACATTGTCGTAGGCTCTGAAACATTCGTTATCGGCATCGTCATCGTGATACACCTTGCGTCCTCCCCATCCGTGACATTTTATACCGAAATGGTTATTGCTTTGGGTAGCAAGACGGCTACGACCGGCTCCGCTCTCAAAAAGCCCTTGAGCCAACGTGATGCTAGCCGGGATTTTGTAGCGTTTCATCTGTTCGATAGCCAAATCCTTATATTGGTCAATGTATGTCTGATAGGCCGAGTTCCATTTAAATCCTTGGGCGTTGCATCCCAAAGCTATGATGAAAAACATTGCCGACACCAGTGTTTTCTTCATCAATAAAAACATTAAATCATCGTTTCTCCACAAGCCGGACAATCTTCAAGAATGAGATCCGGACAGTTACGTTCTACAAATTTAGGTAAAAATCCCCATATTTGTAGGCAATCGGCTGGAAAAAGTGGATATTTTTACTTAAATTTGCACCACAAATAAATTTATAGACAGATGAATTTGAAATTGCGACTGATACTGATGAATTTTCTGGAGTTTGCCGTTTGGGGAGCCTACCTCACCTCTATGGGCAACTATCTCGGACATGTCGGCATGGGAAGCGAGATATCTTGGTTTTATGCTATACAGGGCATAGTCTCTATTTTCATGCCGACCCTTATGGGCATCATCGCAGACAAATACATACAACCCCAACGGATTCTTGGCTATTGCCATTTTCTGGCAGGTCTGGCTATGATAGGCCTCTGTGTGATGGGTTCGATGTCGGCCACGCCCGACAAGGCGATGTTCATCGGGCTGTACACGTTCAGCGTGGCATTCTACATGCCGACGCTCGCGTTATCCAACACTTCGGCATTCACCATACTGAAGAACAACGGACTAGACACCGTGCGCGACTTTCCGCCTATAAGAGTTTTCGGAACGGTAGGATTCATCATAACCATGTGGTTTGTCAATTGCGCGGTGATAGACAACGGCGCGTTTACGTTTTCTCTGATGGAAAACGAGAACAAATTCCAATACACCCACATGCAGTTTCTCGTATCGGGACTGCTGAGTCTGGTGCTTTTCGCATATTGTTTCACCCTGCCACAATGCAAGATCGTACGCAAGGACAGCAGCAGTCTGAGCGAGACACTCGGGCTGAACGCATTCCGTCTGCTCAAGAACCGCCGCATGGCGTTGTTTTTTGTATTCTCATGTCTCTTGGGAATGTCTCTGCAGATTACGAACGGTTACGCCACACCATTCATAACAAGCTTCAAGGGCATAGCAGGAATGGCCGACACGTTTGCCGCCAACAACGCGACGCTACTTGTTTCGATATCCCAGGTATCCGAAGCGTTGTGCATACTGCTCATTCCATTTTTCCTGCGCCGTTACGGCATCAAGACAGTCATGCTTATAGCGATGTTCGCGTGGGTGTTACGCTTTGGATTCTTCGGACTGGGCAACCCAGCCTTCCCGGGTGTAATCCTTTTTGTTCTTTCCTGTATCGTCTATGGGGTTGCTTTCGATTTCTTCAATGTCTCGGGCGGTCTGTTTGTAGACAAGGAATGTGATGTAAAGATCAGAGCATCGGCACAGGGACTGTTCATGCTTATGACAAACGGACTTGGAGCAACCATCGGCACACTTCTTGCAGGTGAAATTATCAATCATTACTGCCAGTGGACAACCGAAGGTTATCTGCTTGGCGACTGGCGGTCGTGCTGGTTTGTCTTTTCGGGATACGCTCTTGCCGTAGGCATCGCTTTTGCCATTGTCTTTAAAGGCAGACGCGACAGGGATGAATCGAAAAGAGACATTCCGAACTAAAAAGAATCAGATAGATGGAAAGAATACGGTTGAAATTCAGAGGCTTGTCTGAAATTGTCGGTACTGAAAAAATGGGACTGATTGTCTTGACGGATGAGGCCGAAATCCGCCAGGTTACAATCGTATGCGACAGACATGTCGAGCACGAGTTCAGTATGCGAATGGCCGACACTCCCATAACAAACAAGATGTTGCCTGAGGCACTTTGGAAAATGCTGAAACAAGCTGTCGGCGAGCATTTTGATATTGTCATAAACGGAATATATGACGGGCAATATAGTGCTGCACTTGTCAATACAGACACTGCGTACACAGTACAGATGAGAGCAAGTGATGCAGTGCTGCTTTCATGCATCAGCGGACTTCCACTCTTTATGGAAAGGTCGCTTATGATGCGCCAGAGCGTACCATTCCACGCAGGGGCGCAAGGATTGTCAATTCCTGTAAATGCCATTAGCGACGACATGCTGAAATCGGCAATGGAAAAGGCTATTAATGACGAAAATTATGAGTTGGCCTCACAACTGAGAGACGAACAAAAACGGCGTATGAAGAAACGTTCTTCAGAAAACGAGGAAAGACAGTGAAAGAAGCAAGATATTTCTACGTCCCAGACCTGGAGAACAGCAACGAGCTGACTGAAGGCGAGGCAGTACACGCTATACGCGTACTACGCATGAAGAACGGAGAAGAGATGTTTCTGCTAGACGGCAAGGGACATGTCGCCACAGCCGAAGTAGCTCTGGTGACAAGCAAGCACTGCATGTTCTCGATTAAAGAAATCAAGGAAGAACATAAGTCGTGGCACGGAAACATTACGCTGGCCATTGCTCCTACCAAGATGCTCGACCGGATAGAATGGATGGCTGAGAAAGCCACCGAAATAGGTTTCGACAAGTTGGCGTTTCTTGACTGTCACTTCTCTGAACGTAAAGTGCTGAAAACCGAACGCATAGAGAAAATTGTCATATCGGCAGTAAAACAAAGCCGCAAAGCATGGATGCCACGCATAGAAGGCATGGTTCCATGCATGGACTTCATAAAACAGTCGAGACAAGGACGCAAGTATATAGCCCACTGCTATGACCAGTTCGAGCGCAAAGATTTGTTCGAAGAGCTGTCTAAACGGGCGGCAGACGAGGACATAACCGTTATGATAGGACCAGAAGGCGATTTTTCTGTAGGTGAAGTCGAGACTGCAATACGCGCCGGGTACGAATCGGTGAGCCTAGGTAAGAGTCGTCTGCGCACCGAGACGGCAGGACTTTACGCTGTTATGGCCGCACAGCTTTCATTAAGAGAGAAATAACAAGAAATAGATTAGAATATGAAATGTTTTAATTCTTTTGCATCTTTTTTCGGACTACTGTCAGTTAGTATTATTACACTACTGACATCTTCATGCTCTGACACCGACTATGTCTCCGCAATACCAGGCAACAGCATTGCTCTGATGTCTGTAGATGCGTCTGCAACAGATGTATCTAAAAGCCAAGAGGATATGTTAAAGAGCATACTTGGAACTTACAAGGTCGGCGACACAGGAATAGATTTTGGCAGCAAGATTTATTTTTTTGAAACCATAGACGGTAATATCGGGGCATGTGCTAAAGTGAAAGACGGTGACGACATGGCTGATTTCTTCAACCGTCTTTCGTCTAAAGGAAAATGTGAAAAGATAAAAGAACACGATGGAATACGTTTCACGGTGCTGTCCAATTCTTGGGTAATAGGTTTCTCTGATGACGCTCTTCTCGCTATAGGACCGGTTGCTGTACCTGAACAAGCAGAAGCAAGACATTCGATAGGGAAATACCTGAAACAAGATGAAGACCGTAGCATCGTTTCATCCAAAATTTATGAGCGTCTCGATTCGGTTGACTCGCCTGTAGCATTTGTGGCTCAGACACAGGCTCTGCCAGAGAAGTTCATAGCTCCGTTCACTCTCGGAGCTCCGAAAGACGCTGACGCATCGCAGATTTATATCGCAGCCGGAATAAGCAAAAAAGGCAACAGTATTGAGATTGATGGAAAGTCGTTTTCTTTCGACAAAAGTATCGATGCAGCACTTAACAAATCGATGAACGTCTTCCGTCCTATAAAGGGCATGTACAAGAAAATGGCTGACAGTTCACCATTAGAATTGTACGCCAATGTTGACGGCAAGCAGTTTCTGCCCTTACTCCAGAACAACAAGACGCTACAGGTGTTGCTGGCTGGTGCAAACACAGCCATTGACATGAACAAAATTATTCAGAGCATCGACGGCGACCTGTTTGTAGGAACAGGTGGGATGGACGCAGACAACATGAACATGGAAATGGCCGCCGAACTGTCCGACACAGATTGGCTAAAAGACGTAGGATACTGGATGAGTTCGTGTCCGTCAGGCAGCAGAATCGTGCCCGACAAAAAGGCAGGAACATACAAGTACATCAACGGCAAAACTGTATTCGACTTCGGTGTGACAGCTGACAAACGCCATTTCTTTTTCAAGAATGCCAATGCTTCAACGGCAGCCACAGGCAAGAAGAGAACGGATGCAAGCAATAATAGAATAAAGGGACAACGCTTCGTCATCGTCCTCAATCTGGAGAAAATGGAGAAAGACAACAAAGTAGTGAAAACTGCTATGCACATAATGAAACCACTTCTCGGCGAAGTGAAGACAGTAACGTATATGGTAAAATGAAATAATCATAATGGACGAAATAAAATTCAATTCTGTATTGCCCGAAGTTTTCAGAAACAGGACAGACATGCACTCTGAAGTATGGCAGCAGAACATCACTTTTAAGAAAGGTCATCTGTATCTTGTCGAAGCAGCAAGCGGAAAAGGCAAAAGTACGTTTTGCAGCTATGTTGTCGGCTATCGCCACGACTACACCGGGACCGTATTCTTTGACAATACCGACACGAAGACACTCGGAATAAACGAATGGGTAGAGATGAGGAAGACCCACATTAGCCATCTTTTCCAAGAGTTAAGACTGTTTCCAGAACTCACGGCTTACGAGAATGTAGAAATAAAGAACCGCCTCACAGGGTTCAAGGAGCGTAAAGACGTAGAGAAATGGTTCGGGATGCTCGGCATAGCCGATAAGATGGACTCGAAAATAGGTCTTATGTCTTACGGTCAGCAGCAACGCGTGGCACTAATCCGTGCTCTTGTCCAACCGTTCGACTTCATCTTGCTCGACGAACCGATAAGCCATCTCGACGATGCAAATGCCACCATCATGGGTCAGATACTTATGGAAGAAGCCCACAAACAAGGGGCGGGAGTAATAATGACAAGCATCGGCAAACACATAAATCTTGATTACGAAAGGACATTTAAACTATGAATTTGGTTTGGAAATTGCTGCGCCAGCACATTAGCATACCACAGTTTGTCGGATTCTTTTTTGCCAATCTGTTCGGTATGTTCATCGTTCTGTTCGGAGTACAACTATATAAAGACATACTGCCTGTATTCACGAGCGAGGACAGCTTCATGAAGGCCGACTACATTATAATAAGCAAAAAAGTCGGTGCAACCTCAGCACTTTCAGGCAGGACAAACACTTTCAGTAAAGCAGAAAAAGAAGAATTGGGCGAACAGAAGTTTGTGAAGAATGTCGGACAGTTCACTTCGACCAACTATAAAGTCGATGCGTCAATGGGAGTAAACGGGGTGAACGTCCTCAATTCTGAATTGTTCTTTGAAAGTGTGCCCGACAATTTCGTCGACGTGCCTCTCGACAAATGGAAGTACACTCCTGGGTCAAAAGAGATTCCGATAATATTGCCCCGTTCTTACATCACGATGTACAATTTCGGATTCGCCCAGAGCCATTCGATGCCAAAGCTTAGCGACGGACTAGTGGGTATGATTGACTTCACAGTCTTCATCCGTGGAAACGGACACGACGACAGTTATAAAGGACGGGTCATCGGCTTCTCTAACCGTCTGAACTCAATACTGGTGCCGCAGAGTTTCATGGACTGGAGCAACGGATACTATTCGGACGGGGCACAGAACGACCCGACACGTCTGATAATAGACGTGAAAAATCCGACAGACAACAGCATTTCAAAATACATGGACAATCAGGGCTACGACATTTCTGAGAACAACATGGATGCCGAGAAGATAACCTATTTCCTCAAAATCCTTGTAACGATTGTGCTGATTGTAGGTCTGACCATTTCTGCGCTCAGTTTCTACATACTGATGTTAAGCATATATCTTCTGGTTCAGAAGAACTCGACCAAACTTGAGAATCTGCTGCTCATCGGGTACAGTCCGTCGATGGTGGCACGCCCTTACCAGCTGCTCACACTGTCGCTCAACCTTTTAGTACTCGTGATTGTGCTTGTGTCACTCTTCTTTGTCCGCGCCTACTACATGGACATAATGGAGACATTGTTCCCCGAAATGGAAGAAGGCACAGTGCTGCCGACAATAGGAATAGGGCTGGTGCTCTTTGCACTGGTTTCGGTTATGAACATAGTTGTAATACGCAATAAAGTAATCGGCATCTGGAACAGCCGAAAATAGAAACAGGCAATACGCCACATAGAAATAGAGTCATGGGAAAAGAAATAACAGTCAGAGAAAGCGATGTCGTGAAGGCCGCAGACCAAGACATGGATGCCTTTGTCAAGGTGTTTGTCGATGCTATCCGACAGGTTGCATGGCCGTTGACAGCTGAAACGATGGCTCTTCTGAACACTTCGCAACTAACATTGATTGCATACGACATTCTACGTGACGAAGTAATGGACGGCGGATTCGTTCAATTGATACACAACGGTTACGGACCGTTTTTCTTCCTCAATCCTTTTGCCAAGATGATGAAGATGTGGGGATTGCAAGACTTGGGCAAACTAATGTTCTCTGCTCAGAAGCTATACAAAAAGTATCATACAGAGATTGAGAAAGACTGCAGCGACGAAGAGTTTATGGCATTGTTCGAACGGTATCCGGCTTTCGATGACCTCGACGACGAGTTTGTCGAGAACGAAGAAGTATGGACCGAGAGCATAGCCAGATACGTTGATGAACACATCGACGAATTCGCTAAAGTGGAAAAATAATAAAGACTACTTCTAATGAATAAAGACGAAGAACTCATAAGGAAGAAAAGCCCGGTGAATATAAGAAACAGAAAAGCTTCATTCGAGTATTTCTTCATTGACACATATACAGCAGGGATTGTATTAACAGGAACCGAAATCAAGTCAATACGTCAGGGCAAGGCAAGTCTGGCCGACTCGTTCTGCTACATTAACAACGGTGAAGTATGGGTGAAAGGAATGAACATTTCACCTTACTTCTATGGCTCGTACAATAATCATGAAAGTAAGCGCGACAGAAAACTGCTTCTTACCAAACGAGAAATAAACAAGCTACAGAGTGCGACAAAACAGACTGGTTACACCATTGTTCCGCTTTTGGTCTTCATTGACAATCACGGACGGGCAAAAGTAGACATTGCTTTATGCAAAGGCAAAAAAGACTTCGACAAGCGTCAGACTCTCAAAGAGAAAGAAGACCGGAGAGAAATGGAACGCGCAATAAAACATTATTGATGCAGAACGACGGATTAAGACAAATTATAAAGGAAAGGATACTGGTTCTTGACGGTGCTATGGGCACGATGATCCAGCAATACAATCTCACCGAAAGTGACTTTCGGGGAGAACGGTTTGATGGTGCCTGCTGTGAGATAAAAGGTAATAACGACATTCTCAATATAACACGCCCCGATGTTATCAGGGAAATTCACCGCAAATACCTTGAGGCAGGAGCTGATATAATTTCTACAAATACATTCAGCAGTCAGCGAATATCCCAAGCCGATTATCAGATGGCCGACTGTGCTCGAGAGATGGCATTTACAGGAGCAAGAATAGCAAGAGAAGAGGCTGACAAGTTCCAAACCGAAACCAAATCGAGATTTGTGGCAGGATCAGTCGGCCCGACCAACAAGACATGCTCTATGAGTCCGGACGTGAGCAATCCGGCAGCCCGTGATGTCGACTACGACGAACTGTTCGCTGCATACGAAGAACAGATAGAAGGTCTTGTGGAAGGTGGAGTGGATGCCATCTTGATTGAAACAATATTCGATACGCTCAACGCCAAGGCAGCAATCGACGCAGCAATGACGGTGATAGCAAGGACAGGCAAAGACCTGCCAATCATGCTCAGCGTAACAGTCAGTGATCTGGCCGGACGTACACTAAGTGGCCAGACTATAGACGCGTTTCTTGCCAGCGTAAGTTGCTATCCTATATTCTCTGTAGGATTGAATTGTTCCTTTGGGGCAACACAGATGAAGCCATTCTTGAAAGAACTGGCACGCAGGTCTCCATATTATATAAGTGCATATCCAAACGCAGGATTGCCCAACAGTCTGGGACAATACGACGAAACACCTGAAAGCATGGCTCCCCAAATAGCCGAATTTGTTGACGAAGATCTTGTTAACATTGTAGGAGGATGTTGCGGAACAACGGAAAAATTCATAGAGAAATATATTCCGATAGTAAAAGAAAAGTCACCACACATTCCTAAACCACGGCCAAATACGTTGTGGCTGAGCGGTCTTGACTTACTGGACGTTACACCAGAAATTCGTTTTGTCAATGTAGGCGAACGTTGCAACGTAGCAGGTTCAAGGAA